>NZ_RRYX01000001.1:0-101381 GCF_014861375.1 Psychrobacter sp. FME5
TATTACTGCGAGACCAGCGCTGGTAAGCTTTATAGATGGTATTGGGCTTGCCAAAGTACGCTGGTAAGTCACGCCAAGGGCAACCAACGCGCATCCGATACAACACACCTTCAACCGTATTTCTAAGATTTCCTTTGTCATAGATATTCAACTCTAGTAAGATAGGTCTTAGTCTTGTCCAGTGTTCATCTTTGAGCATTGTGCGAGGCATAGCGAACGATATCTTTTTTGTGTGAGAACTTAAAGATTAACCGTTCGCTATTTTTTTTGCCATCAATTTGTCGCCAATGTTCAACACGCCCTAACTATAAGGGCAGAAACTATGAGTAATAGTGCTAAAAATAAAAGAAAGCATATCATCGATAACTCTGAAGACCTAAAAGATAAAATTACTGAGTCTATTGATGATTTTAAGCTACGGGCTGAGCTGTTGGTCGCCAATTTAAAAGAAGGCGGCGATGATGGCTATGATCATTCGACAAGCACTGCCGGTGAAAAAGGGCTTAAATCGGGTAAAGTTTCAGAGCTGACGGTTATTGCACCTCTGAAAGAGGGCGGTGCTGAGCGTTTAAGAAAAGTTTTGGAAATCGCTGGTGGTAATTTAGAAGGGGCAACGCGAGTTGGTACGCTACACGACTTACGCTTTGTATTTTTAGATGATGACACTAGAGTGTTGTTTTGTACCGCTTATGATGGCGATTGGGACCCTTATATCGACGACTTTGCGACCAAAATTCCTGAGCTAATGGATATCTTGTTTGGTAGTGTCAAAGGCTGGCCTGGTATTAAAGACCCCAGTGTTAAGCAATTTATTTTAGACCATCAAATTACAGCAGCCGGTTGGTATGTCGGTGTACCACATCTAACCATTCAAGATATCCGCCGCCAAGATCGTATTGTCAAAGGTATCAATAAAGCCTTAGACGAAGCACAGTCTTAACGTCAGCTGTGAACCAGTATGCTGTTATTAATAAGCAGCTATAGATAAGCTGCTATCTATATCACCCTTTTAAAATGGGCTGGGTGAGATAGTTAGTTCAATATAAAAGAGATACAGCGGGGCTGGAATAAATTTTTTGTAGCCTCTGTCGGCGTAGGCACAGCAAGCAAGAAAAATTTGTACCAGTCACGCAGCATAGTATCGTGTATCTATTTTATTCAGTATCAGCTATATAGAGAATAAGGGCGGCATAAATCAATATAACTATAAAAATAGGTTGAATAATGAGTACAAATACTTCTAATAATGATAAGAAAAACGACAGCACTCAAAGCAATGACCACCAAAATAACCCTCAGCAAGAAAATAAATCTAACAATAGTTTGGGGGATAAACTGCATGACTTAAAAGATGAGTTTGGCAATCGTATCGAGGACAGTAAGTTTGAATCTTGGTTACAAGATATCAAAAAAGAAGTCGGTGATGGTATTGAAACATTGACTCATAAAGCGCGCGGGGTGTTCAATCCTAATTTAGTGAGCATGGAATTAGAAGACATCCAATCCATTATTTTACGAGATCGTCCGACGCCTTATTTTGGGACGGTCGTTGCGCTTAAAATTAATAATGCTAAAGTTGGGCGACAAATGCTCGCGCAAGTTTTGGCTGATGTCACTGGTAGTAAAGAATGGCATAAAGATATGGAAGCCACGCTATCTGTGGTCATGACTTATGCCGGTCTAGAGGCGTTGGATGTACCGCAATCCTCGTTAGATAGCTTTCCAGACTCTTTTAAAGCAGGTATGGCAGGACGGGCTGATAAACTGCGTGATAATGGCGTGAACGCACCACAAAATTGGGCAGCACCGTTTGGTGAACAAGGCGATGTTCATGTTTGCGCAGCCATCATCGCAGATAGCAAAGACAAATGGCAAGTAAAGCTTAGCGAGCTAAAAGACAATATTAAGTCACATATCAATAAAGACGATCCTGCCAGTGGTGACATTGAAATCCTAATGGAGCATGATTTTGGCTCTGATAATAATGTCAAAAATGTCTTTGGTTATCGTGATGGTATTAGTAATCCAGAAATCAAAGGCAGCGGTATTCAGACACCACCAAGCAACACGGATGACGCCATTGCAGCGGGCGAGTTTGTACTGGGCTATAAAGGTGAAGCGGGTACGATACCGCCTATGCCGCAGCCTGAAGTTTTGGGTAAAAACGGCTCGTTTATGGTATTAAGGGCTTATAACAGTCATGTTGCCGCTTTTAATAAATTTTTAAAAGACAACAGCGCAAGTGATGAAGCAGCTGAGTTACTGGGCGCGAAAATGTGGGGGCGTTGGCGTTCAGGTGCACCTTTAGTATTGTCGCCTGATTATGATGATGAGGCGCTGGGCGATGACCCAAACCGGAATAATGATTTTGGCTATAAAGACGACCCATATGGCAAAAAATGCCCGTTTGGTGCGCATACTAGACGTATGAACCCACGAGACAGCAAGGACTTTATTTTATCTGATGTGCGTATCCACCGAATTGTCAGACGTAGTGTGGGCTTCGGTGAGGTGTTACCAGCTGATGTCACCGAAGAGGATGGCAAAGAGCGTGGCTTGTTCTTTATTGGTATCAATGCCCATGCTATGGAAACGGTTGAATTTTTGCAATCTCAATGGATCAATGATGGTAACTTTATGAGTTTAGGCGAAGAAAAAGACCCTATGCTTGGCGTCCATCATGGCGATAAAGACGCGGCTGCCGATACTTTTACCGTTCCTGCCGAGCCAATTCGTCAGCGCTATCATGGTATCGAAACCTTTAATACCTTGTACGGTGGTGAATATTTATTTATCCCAAGTTTGTCGGCGTTGAAATGGATTAGTGAATTATCCTAAAAAAATAAATAATAAAAAATGCATATCTACTTATAAAAAAGGGCGAAAAAACCATGTTAAAGAAACTATTTAAACCTAAATATGTGCCATACGATAATAAGTATATTCAGTTATCAGAGCAGGATGAGCGTAATATTCGTACCATTACTGACGATATTAAAAACTATATTGCTAAAAGTGATGAAGCTAGTGGCATCGACTATCATACCCGCGATGCCCATGCCAAAGGTTATTGCGCACTGAAAGCGAAATTTGAGATTTTGGACAATATTCCTGCCGAGTATGCCCAAGGTTTTTATGCCACATCAGGTATTCATGATGCGGTTATTCGCTTCTCCAATGGCGCCTCTCGCGTGTCAGCCGATCGAGAACTTGGCTTAGCACAAGGTCTAGCCATTAAGGTGTTCGACGTACCCGGTGAGAAATTAGCGCCTGGTGAAGAGGATAGCCCTAATTTTGACTTTAACTTAATCAATCATCCGGTATTCTTTTGCAATAGAATCGAAGACTACGCTTATATCTCTAAGCTATTTTTAGAGATACCTAAATATGCTAAACAAGGCGCAGTCGGCAAAGCAAAATTAGCGTTTAACTGGTTGACCAACTATGGCTCAACTCTGCCAAGCAAAGAGTCATTAAAAACCTTTAAAGCATTGGGCGGGTTTACGACAATTGAGCCAAAAAATACTTTGCTTTATGATTTCCATTCGCAAGGCGTGGTACGTCATGGCGACTATATGGCTAAAATAAGAGTGACACCGACAACGGCATCGGCTAAAAAGATCACCCGTCGCGAAGTAGATATCGCTGCCAAAGAAGAAGCGATTGGTCCGCTGATTATCGATGAGATACGTGAGCACGATTATCAGTTTGAGGTGCAGATCCAGCTTTGTCGTAACCTTAAAAAGCAGCCGATTGAAGAGCTCACTACTGAATGGAAAGCGTCTGATACGCCTTTTGTGACAGTGGCAACGCTCACGATTCCTTGTCAAGATGTACCTGATGATGGCAATTTTGAGGTTATGGAAAACCTATCTTTTACGCCATTTCGTTGTTTAGAAGAAAACCGTCCGATTGGCAATCTACAGCAATCGCGATTAAAAGCTTATCAGATAGCCTCAGAGACACGCCATAAACTCAATGACGTCAAACGCCAAGAGCCTAAAAGTCTAAAAGAAACCTTTGATAAATCATTTTTTTAAATAGATGTTCAGGATTTTGTATTGACTAGGGTGTTTCAGTTCTACATATATAGTTAAAATACTTTAAAAACGCTACGATACTGCGGGTATAGTTTTTTTGCAGCCTCTGTCTGCGTAGGCACAGCAAGCAAGGAAAAACTATACCAGCAGTACGTGATGTATCGATTTTACTTTTCACTGACTATATATCAAACGCTGAAGTTTGATCAGCCGTATATTGTCTATGACGTTAAGGGTTTTGGCATTTCTTTATTTAAAATAAACACCAATACCGCCCCTAAAATCACCACGCTTGCGATAACGAACGGTAGTGTCAATGGCTCAGATAAAAACACCATACCTAAGACAGCCGCTAACACAGGTACGCATAGCTGGACGACTGCCGCTTGGGTGCTTTTTAATAAGGGTAGTGCCATATACCAAATACTGTAACCGAGTCCAGAAGTTAAGGCTCCTGAAGCGGAAGCTAGTAATAGCCCTTCAATCCTGATGCTGTTGAGCTCATTCATGCCTAATAATAACAGTATAGGGATAACGGTTAGGCTTTTTATAAAGTTAAAGCCTGTAGCTCGTAATGGCGATATGCACGCTTTACCACGGATGCTATAAACACCCCAAGCAGCACCGCTTATTGCCATCATTAACGCGCCAAATAAAGAGGGTGTGGTAGCTGATGGCAACATCAAGTAGATAAAACCTGCGAAAGCTATCAATAGAGCTGTCCATTGCAGAGTATTTAAATGCTCTTTATTATAAATCCCCCAGCCAATCATCGTCAGCTGCACCGCTGAAAATAAAATAAGTGCGCCAGTTCCAGTATCAAGCTCTAGGTAAGCCACTGAAAGACACAGCGCATAAATCACTAAGCTTATGCTACTAAGCCAACTGCCTTTATCGTTTAAAATAGTGTCAGCAATACTGCCGTTTTGTTTTAAAGCGGTCTTTTTTAAATAGTGCGCCTGCATCGCCATGATAAGTCCGAGGCATGCTGCACCACTTAATAATCGAATCGCTGTGAAGTTCCAAGCATCAATATAGCCTTCTGCTAATGCCATCCTACAAAGCAATGAGTTGGCGGCAAACGCTATTAAAGCTGTCGTCGTGTACAAGATGACTTTCAAAATAAATCCTACAATCATTCATAGAGTTTTTGTGCTTAATTATCAATAATAGCCTAAGTATGGTTATTTAATTAAAAACGTTTACTCCAAAGCTCTTAACTCTAGCCACTTTACTACCTGTCGAACTCGTTCATCTCTATCACCGGCAATATATCGAAAAGGCTTTTGGTGGGTGTGTAGCTGACTGGCAAAATAAGCACTTATCTCTTCACGCTGATGTGGGCTATCACGCAAATCATCAGCGACCCACGGGATATCCACCTCGGTCAATAGTATCAAATCATAATGGTGCGCCAATGCTGCTTTGGTAAGCGCTTCAGGACAATCGCCATAATACCAATTGGCATAAATCATCAGCTCAAACAGGCTGGTATCACAGAATAAATAGTGGGCGTTATCTGGTGTTTGGGCGGCTTGTTCGGCGAGCTTATTCTCTAACTCAATCTGACCTTGGGCGATAGGTAATAAATCATCCCAGGTACAAGTAAGTTGCTGTTTATCCCATTTCGCTTGCAAGTACGTACGCATATATTCTGGCACCCAAGGAGACCCAAAGTGCGCTGCTAAATCGCGGCACAAGGTGGTCTTACCCGTACTCTCTGCCCCCAGTATAGCGACGTTAATGACGGATTTAGGCGTATGCTGCTTTAGGTTGCATACGGTAGCGTCGTTGCCATTCATAATATGCCCAAATTGCGATGAGAGTGAAGACGACGTATTGTAGCGCGGTAAAGGTTAAACCTTTATAAAAGTATAGCGGTACGGAGATAGCATCGGCGATGATCCATAATAGCCAGTGTTCAATCTTGCGCCGCGCCATCAGCCACATTGCCATCAAAAACAGCGCTGTAGTCAGCATGTCGGTATAATCCACCCAGGTAAATAAATGCAGACCTAATACGGCACCATCAAAGCTAAAGTTATTATTAATCACCGGTCTAAAATAATAGATCAACGCCACAAAAGCCGCAGTTGTAGTGGCCAGTAATGCCAATATAGGCAGGTCTTTTTTGCTTAAATGTTCCACTTCAATGGTATTTTGAGTATTATTATTTTCTGAGCCGCTATCATGCTGCTGGCTGGTTGGGTTTATATGATCTTGATACTGTGTGCGCTCTTTATTCTGCGTCCAGTTGATCCAACCATAGATGCTCATGACCGTGTAATAAGCGTTGATGAACATATCACCAAACAGCTGCCACTTCCACAGCAAGTAGACAAATATAGCAGTACTTACCAGTCCGACAGGAAAGACCAAGATATTGGTTCTGCTGGCGAGCATGACACTAGTAACCCCAAATACAACCGCCATCAATTCAAGCACTATAAATAGTGTGGGGTAGTCGGCGTATTGTCCAAATAACCAATTAAGAAGTTCTACCATTAGCATTACCAAATATGAGCGTTTATTATGTTTCGTTGATTTTGAGATTTCTAATAGATCAGGGCAAGTATCGTTGATAGCAGGTTATTACAATCGTCTCACTTTTACTCTGAACCGACTATCGTTTAAATTGCGCTAATTATAGCGCAGCTGTCGTAAAATAAAGCCAATCTTTACCTATTCCTGATAAGAAGCTGATTATTTGTAACAAAGTATTAGAAAAATAATAATATTCAGGCATAATAAAGGCACTGATTTTAAGTTTACAGTTATTCACTGAAATCAAACAACTGTTGTTTTTCACCTTTATGCTTATCCCAAGCCTTATATTGTAGTAGACAAGGAAGCTTATCATGACGACTTGTATCACAGGCACCGGCCTGTATATTCCCCCTTATAGCATCAGTAATGAAGAGCTAGTAGAGTCATTTAACCAGTATGTTGATAATTATAATACCAAACATGCCGACGACATCGAAGCAGGAACGGTTACCGCGCTTGAGCCTTCATCAGCAGCGTTTATCGAAAAAGTATCTGGTATTAAATCACGTTATGTGATGGAAAAAGACGGTATTTTAGACCCTGAAATCATGGCACCCGTGATTGCTTATCGTAATTTGGGCGAAGAGCTGTCTATCATGGCTGAGATGGGTGCTGCCGCGCTTAAAGACGCACTGGCAGACGCTGGACTTGAGGCCAATGATTTGGATGGTATCATCCTTGCCTGCTCAAACTTTCAGCGTACTTACCCTGCGGTTTCGATCGAGATTCAAAATGAGATCGGTATGGTGGGCGGCTTTGCTTATGATATGAACGTCGCTTGTAGTGCCGCGACTTTCGGTTTATCGCAAGCGCATGGCTCTATCGTTTCTGGCCTTGCTAAGCGCGTCGCTGTGGTCAACGTTGAGATTACCTCAGCGCATCTAAACTGGCGTAACCGTGACAGCCACTTTATTTTTGGTGACGTCGCCACTGCTTCTATCGTCGAAGATTTAGATACGCCAAGAGGCTATGAGATTTTGAATTCGAAGCTGTTCACTCAGTTTTCGACCAACATCAAAAACGAATATGGCTTTATGGATCGCTCAGAGTTCCTAGCAGCACAGACAGAGATGTATCCAGACCTTAAAGAGCCTGTGACTGATAAGCTGTTTTTACAAAATGGCCGTAAAGTATTCCGTGAGGTTTGCCCGAAGGTTTCAGAGGTTATCTCTGAGCATTTGCAAGAAAACGACATAGCAACGTCTGATGTGAAAATGATGTGGCTACACCAAGCTAATGCCAACATGCTGGATCTAATTTTGCGTACGGTTATCGGTAAAGAAGCAGACAAATCGATTGTCCCAAGCGTCATTGCAGAGTTTGCCAATACTAGCTCAGCCAGTCCGATGATTGTATTCCATCGCTATAAAGATGAGCTTGCCTCCGGTGATTTGGGCGTGATTTGCTCATTTGGCGCCGGTTATTCAATTGGATCAGTATTGGTTCGTAAAGTTTAGTTTTTTAAACCTTACCCTAAAGCTGTCATTATTATCAAAATAGCCAAGAACACTCTTGGCTATTTTTTTGTTTTCAATTTTTAAGCAGAGTTTATTTTTCCACCCAAACTATAAGAAAAAAGCGCCAATATCATAGAAACAACAAAAATGTTTGTCCATATATTGGCAAGATTGCTGAGAGGTTTTAATTTCATAGTAAAAATTTGCTATAATCACGGTCTTATTTCAATTATTCAATTAAAAGTCCTTTTATGAAAGAATCCTTACGACTGCGTTTAGACCAGATGGTAGACCGTTATGAAGAGGTCACCGCCTTATTATCAGACCCGAGTGTCATCAGCGATAATAATAAATTTCGTGAACTGTCCGTTGAGCACAGCGATTTGATGGAAATCACTACTTTATGGCAAAACTATGTGCGCGCAGAGACGGATCAAGCGGATGCAGAAGCGATGCTAGCTGATGCGACAGATCCTGACATGAAAGAGATGATGCAGGATGAAATCGAGAGCGCACATGATACCATTGTCGAAATGGAAGAGGCACTCAACGTCATGATGCTGCCAAAAGATCCCAATGATAAAGTACCAGCATTCTTGGAGATTAGAGCGGGAACGGGCGGTGATGAGGCGGCGATTTTCTCGGGTGATCTGTTCCGTATGTATCAAAAGTATGCCCAAAACCAAGGCTGGACGGTAGATATCCTGTCAGCCAATGAAGGCGAGCATGGCGGCTATAAAGAAATTATTACTCGTGTATCTGGTAATAGTGTTTATGGTCGCTTAAAGTTTGAGTCTGGTGCTCACCGCGTACAGCGGGTCCCTGAAACCGAAAGCCAAGGCCGTGTCCATACCTCAGCTTGTACCGTTGCGGTCATGCCAGAGGTTGAGATTGATGATACGGTCGATATCAATCCTGCCGATATTAAAATGGATACCTTTCGCTCAAGTGGCGCCGGTGGTCAGCACGTTAACACCACCGACTCAGCTGTACGCTTAACACATATTCCAACGGGTACCGTGGTAGAGTGTCAACAAGAACGCAGCCAGCACAAAAACCGCGCCCATGCGATGAAAATGTTGGTCTCCAAAATTCAACAAGTCAAGGTACAAGCGCAGGTCGATGTAGCGGATTCAATACGTCGCGACTTGGTCGGCAGTGGCGATCGCTCAGAGCGTATTCGCACTTATAACTTCCCGCAAGGACGTATGACCGACCATCGTATTAACCTGACTTTATACAAGCTTGATTCTATTATGGAAGGTGACTTGGATGAAATCCTTGATGCGCTGTTACGTGAACATCAGGCAGACTTGATGGCCAGTATTGGCGGCGGTGATTGATATAAGTGTTGTTATTTTCTTCAGTATGAAAAATATAACAGAGTTGTTCAGCTTTATTTTAAATGCTTTATTTGAATTTTTTATTTTAAGTTTATAGTTTTCGTTAATTCCATTAATTACCTAATAAGTTTGAGAGTGTTATGTCAAAGCCCAATAATCAAAATCAGAACCAAGAGCAAGTTCCAGAAGACGCTAATGAGCTGATTGCACAATTACAAGCTAAGCTAGATGATATCACTGCTTCAGGTAAACAGCCTTATCCCAACACCTTTAAACGCACCGACTATGCCCAAGATTTGCAAACTGCTTTTGAGGGGATCTCAAAACAAGAAATCGCTGACAATGATGCTAAAGGCGAGAAAACACAGGTCAATGTCGCTGGTCGGGTGATGCTCAACCGTGGTGCATTTATTGTTATCCAAGATATGACAGGCCGTATCCAATTATATGTGGCACGTAAAGAGCTTGATGATGAGACGCGTGCGAGTATTAAGTCACTAGATTTAGGTGATATCGTTGGTGTGTCAGGCTATATCGGTCGCTCAGGAAAAGGCGATTTGTATGTGCATATTGAAGAGTTTCATCTACTAACTAAAGCGCTACGTCCAATGCCAAATAAGTTTCATGGCCTAGCCGACGTGGAAGCGCGCTATCGCAATCGTCATCTTGATTTGATGACCAATGAAACAACCCGCGATACGTTTATGATTCGCAGCCAAGTGGTCAGCGGTATTCGCAAGTTTATGTTGAACGAACGTTTCATGGAAGTTGAAACGCCAATGATGCATCCTATCCCAGGTGGTGCGGTGGCACGTCCATTTGTGACCCATCATAATGCGCTAGATATGCCGTTGTATCTGCGTATCGCCCCTGAGCTTTATCTCAAACGCTTAGTCGTTGGTGGTTTTGAAAAAGTATTTGAGATTAACCGTAGTTTCCGCAATGAAGGTGTGTCAACCCGTCACAACCCTGAGTTCACCATGATTGAGTTTTATCAAGCTTATGCTGATTATCATGATTTGATGAATTTGACTGAGCGTTTGTTTAATGAATTAGCGTTGGATATTTTGGGTACGACTGAGATTACTTATCAAGAAGAAGCTATCAGCTTAAAAGCACCATTTATACGCCTATCTATGTCTGATGCCATTGCAAAATATGCTGAAAACTTCGATATGGCACGTATCAATGACCGTGAATACCTAGCAGAGTATGCATCGACGACGCTTAAGCAACAAGTAAAAGACGTGTTTGGTGTGGGTAAATTGCAGACTATTATCTTTGAAGAAACCGCTGAGCATCAATTACGTCAGCCAACCTTTATTACTGAATATCCAGCTGAAACCTCACCACTCGCACGTCGTAGCGATGACAATCCTGAGATTACCGATCGTTTCGAGCTATTTATCGGTGGTCGTGAATTGGCCAATGGCTTTAGTGAGCTCAATGATCCAGCGGATCAGGCAGAACGCTTCCGTGGGCAAGTTGCTGAAAAAGATGCTGGTGATGATGAAGCCATGCATTTTGATGAAGAGTATATAGAAGCGTTATCTTACGGCTTGCCGCCGACAGCAGGAGAGGGTATTGGTATTGACCGTTTGGTTATGTTGTTTACCGACTCTGCCAGTATTCGTGATGTGATTTTATTTCCACACATGCGCCGTAAACTAGAGAGTTAAAGCGAGCTGCTTGCCATACATCCCTGCTGGCACTAAACTGAACATAAGAAGGCCATTTACACTTAACGGCTTAGACTCATGAGGTTTTATGGGTATTTAATAGATACTTAATGGATAGGGATACTATGGACACTCAGCAAGCATCACCCTCACTTTGGCAGCAGATGGTTCAGCAAAGTTTTTTGTCTTTGTATGAGTTACCAGAAGATAAGAGAAGTAACCCTGAGCATTTTCAGGGTTATGATTTTGTTTTTGAGTTTTCTAATGCCATTATTTATCTGATCGTCAATGATGTGGTGATGCAAGCGGATAAGGAAAAAATAGACAGTACTCAAATTCGTGAGTGGAGAAAAGAGACTGTCAACCAACTCATCAAGCATCATGCCCAGCTTTATCTAAAAAATGATAAATCGATGGCGGATAATAAAATCTCAACCGATAAAGAGGTATATTTTATCGGTTTGACGTCACTGTCTATCAAGCATCAAGGTGATGCTCCAGAAGTATTGCCTTATACGGTCGGTTATGAATATGGCAGTCAGTTTTTTGCCGAAGACTGTGTGCTAGATTTGGATGATGAGCAAAGTGTTTTACAAATATTTAGCCGTCAAAACTTTATTGAGATAATAGAACAGTTGGTGACGCCGAGTGATTTGACGGCATTTTTAGCGTTTCATCGCCGTCAATTGACAGGGTTTGAGACGTTCCAAGACGAGTCGACGTTGCTTATCCAGTTTTTACAGTCACCTGACTTTCATCAAAGAGCGATTAGGGTACAAGAGCAATTGATCGATAATGAGTTAATCGATCAGATTGAGCTACGCTTGCTCAAAGCGGCAGAGCCTGATCAGGCAGTACTTGCCAAAGCACTCATGGCTGAGATTCAAAAAAACACTCGGATGTGGTACAAGCTATTTAACAGTTTGATCAAAAGTTATTATGAAGCAGGTCAACCACTACCAAAAGTGCAGGTCGATATTTTGGTAGATGAGTCAATGTATACCTACGCTTGTTTGGTTGAAAAAATCCTAGCTTATAAAACCATGGACCAAGATTCTCGCTGGAATGGTTATGTTTGTCATGAGCATTCTTATAATGTGTTTGGACGCCACTATCTCATGGTGTTTTATGCGCAGGATGAAAATAGCCCACTTAGCACAGACAAGGTACGTGCTTCTCATCAAGATTTATTGTTAGAACTTAACGCCCAGATGCAGGATCCCGTAATGGATGACTTGTTTTTGATCGGTGTGGAGTTTAGACCTTGCGACGATAGCGTAAATACTGAGGTGCATCTGGATGCTTTTTATCAGAATGGCTCGCTTATAGATGTAAACACCCAGCGTTTATACGAACAGCTGGCGCAACTTAAAGCCCAGTTATAATCAACTCTATATAAAACGCATACGGTAAGGCTCGCTTAGTCTACTATTTGTAGGACGCTCACTCGCCTTTCTTATATTCAAACTATATTGAACCGGCTACATAATCCAAATCTAATATAGATCGCTGATCTGATGCTTTACCTATATTTGTATTTTTCATATTGGCATTTACTATGACGCAGCAATATCAAGTTTTAGCGCGCAAATACCGTCCCAGAAACTTTCACGAGTTGATTGGGCAAACGCACGTCTCACAGGCGTTGATTAATGCGATTGACTATAATCGTCTGCATCATGCTTATCTGTTTACGGGTACGCGCGGTGTGGGTAAGACCACGATTGCGCGTATTTTGTCCAAATGTTTGAACTGCGATACTGGAATAACCAGTACGCCTTGCGGTGTGTGTGATAACTGCGTGGCCATCGATCAAGGTCGTTTTATCGACTTGATTGAGATTGATGCAGCCTCTCGTACCAAGGTTGAAGACACACGCGAGCTACTAGATAACGTGCCTTACGCGCCAAGCCAAGGGCGTTATAAAGTCTACCTGATTGATGAAGTGCATATGCTATCAACGCACAGCTTTAATGCGCTACTCAAGACGCTAGAAGAGCCGCCTGAGCATGTTAAGTTTTTACTCGCTACTACTGATCCACAAAAACTGCCCATTACTATCATCTCGCGCTGTTTGCAGTTCGTGCTACGTCCGCTGCCGCAAACATTACTCAGCGAGCATTTGGCAAACATCCTTACCCAAGAGCAAGTAGATTATACGCAGCCTGCACTTTGGCAGTTGGCCAGTGCGGCAAAAGGCTCAGTACGCGATGCTTTATCATTGACCGATCAGGCTATCGCCTTTGGTCAAGGTGCGTTGGATGATGTTACTGTCAACGCTATGCTTGGTCTCATTGATGCTGCTGATTTGGTCAGTCTAATTACCGATATCTACAATCATGATAAATCTGCCGTCGCTGCTCATATTGAACAGATGCGCGCCCAAATGGTTGACGCGACCAGCATGTTTGATGGACTGGCTGAATTACTACACCAGTTAGCATTAACTCAGTTGCTACCTGAAGTCGCTCTTAATGTAAATGAGGCGCAGGCACAAGATATTAATACGCTTGCCCAGCATATTAGCCCCGATATATTGCAGCTCTACTATGAGATTGTGGTACAAGCGCGCGAAGGCGTTAAACTTGCTAGTACACCGATGCAAGCGCTAGAGATGTGTATTTTACGCTTATTAGCGTTCCGCCCATTGCCTGTCGATGAAGTGTTAAGTAGTCATTCTATTGGATCTGCATCAGCTTCAGAAACGCCTGTTATAGAAGGTGGTAGTGCTACCTCAGATAATGACAATGTTGATAATGATAGGGTTGATAATGATAGGGTTGATAATGATAGGGTTGATAATGATAGGGTTGAAAACATTACAAATGTTACATCGCTTTCGAATGCACATTTAGCTTCAGTGCCACCATTACAATCTTACGATGTTGATTATCAACAACAGGGTAATGATGAGCAGCTGGGCGTAAGTCAAGAATATGAGTCGGAGGTTTTAAGCAATAGCGTTACTCCTGAACCTGTTGTTGAGCCTGAACCTGTTGTTGAGCCTGAACCTGTTGTTGAGCCTGAACCTGTTGTTGAGCCTGAACCTGTTGTTGAGCCTGAACCTGTTGTTGAGCCTGAACCTGTTGTTGAGCCTGATGAAAATGATTCTCAGTTAATATCGCAGCCTGATGACCCACGTACTTTGCTACGCTGTGCACCGCAAGAATTGGTAGGTGAGTGGACACCAGAGAAATGGGATTATTGGTTACAAACGGCTCGTGAGGCGGGTAGTTTGGCTTCAGATGAATTGGCACTCGCACGGCAAGGTATGATGACAGGTAACTGTAATGGTCAAGCTATCTTTGTCACTGCTGTAGATAGCAAGCATTTGCAAGCAACTTTCGAACAGCTAGCTGCAACTTTGCAAGAACAATTCACGCAGGCTGATATTAGCTTACAAATCGATGGCAGCGTCATGCAAGCTGAAGATAAAACACCTGAACGCCGTCAAAAGAAACGACTGGAACAAGCCAAAACTATGGCAGAGTCAAAATTGCTCAATACACCCGTGATGCAGTATTTGACTGAACGCGGCGAAGGAAGAATGGGTAACGTTCAGTTATATTAAACAATCAAAAAAACCATTGTTAATATAACTTAAAAGTCTGTATAATTGTTAGCAACAATGTTCATATAAAATATCAAGGTGATGCTAGTCTATCGTCTTGATATTTTTGTTTTTATTGCTAATTAAAGTGATAGGCGCAGATGGAAGAGATGTTTTTATTAACTGTGAGAACGTCCAAAATTCGTTATAATGGTTAAGTTATATTAATAAATGAAACGCAGCTTAGGTGAAAGTATGTTGGATAATTTACGCGGTATGGCTGTGTTCGCCAGTGTGGTCGGACATGGTTCTTTTAGTGGTTCAGCTCGTGAGCTTGGTATTACCACCAGTGCAGTCAGTCAGCAAATTCGCTCTTTAGAAAACGAGCTGGGTGTGGTGTTATTGCATCGCTCAACTCGAAAGTTGAGCTTAACAGAAGCTGGTGAAAGTTTTTATGAAGCCGCAAAGGATGTGGTCAGCGCCGCTGAGCAAGGCCGAATCAAAGTCAATCAACTGCGTGATGAGCTGGCTGGTAGCTTACGGGTGGCGACAACACCTGAGCTTGGCGTGCACCATATTTTGCCCGCTTTATCGACTTGGATGTCAGCGCACGACGACCTAAGTATTACTTATTTCGCAGACAATAATTATATTGATATGATTGATGAGCGTATCGATATTGCGGTACGTATGAGTCCCAATATTAATGATTCAACGTTGAGTAATCATCCGTTATCGGATGTACGTCAAATGTTGGTCGCTTCACCACAATACTTGCGTCAGCATAAGAAAATTGAAACTCCCAAAGATTTGGCAGACCATCAACTGATTTGTATTGATATTATGAAGGATGCCAATCAAATTGAGCTTACTCAGACTGAGACGGGTAAAAAAACACGTATTAAAATGAACTCACGTATCCATACCAATAACGTCTTCATGGCAATGACTATCGCCAAAGAAGGTCACGGTATCCTTAGAATGATGGAAATGGATGTCAAAAAAGAATTGGAATCTGGCAATTTAGTAGAAGTCTTGACCGGCTACCAGATGCCAAGTTTCGTACTATATGCTGTCACCTTAAATCGTGAACAGCAGCCTGCGAAAATTACGCGCTGCTTAGAAGTATTAAAAAAATACTTTCATGCCAATTAAGTTTAGCTTTACCTAATCTTACTTTTAAGGTAGCAGAAAAAAAGCCTATAGATAATATGTCTATAGGCTTTTTTATTTTCAAGCTTGGATTGAATCAGCGGCTTAAAATGATGGTTTCAATAAGTCAACCAAACGTTCAACCACTTGTGCGCTTTCATCACGGCTCATATTGAGCGGCGGCAATAAACGAATGACGTGACCACCAGTGACGTTAATAATCAGTTTTTGCTCATCACGGGCGCGATCAACCAATTGGCTACAATCCAACTCTTTAGGCAAAGCAATCCCAATCATCATTCCAGCACCGCGGCTACTGACGCCATATTGTCCCAGCACATCGACCATGCTGTCGCGAATAAACTGTCCTTCAGTGACTGCATTATCCATCACATCGCTATTTGTGAGCACTTCATAGACGCTATGGACCACACGGCTGGCTAATGGCGTGCCACCATAAGTTGAGCCATGACTACCGGCACCGAACAAACCATTAGCGCGACCGCGCACCATGCAAGCACCTACTGGGAAACCATTACCTAAGCCTTTTGCGGTCGTCAATACATCAGGGCGAGCATTGCTATGTTGATAAGCGAAATACTTACCAGTACGGCCGTTGCCTGTCTGTACTTCATCAAGCATAAATAGCCAGTTATGGGCATCACACTCTGCTTGTAACTCTTCTAGATAAGTAAAACCATTAGCTGCTGTATTGAGACCGCCTTCACCTTGAATGGGCTCTACAAAAATGGCGCAAATCTCATCATGGTCTTGAGCTGCTTGCTTAATCGCGGCAATATCACCAAAGGGCACACGGATAAAGTCATCATCCAAGGTGTAAAAGCCTTCGCGCGCTTTAGGATTGGCAGTGGCAGATAGCGATAATAGCGTACGTCCGTGGAAAGATTGTTCCATCACGATGACTTTTGGGCGTTTAAACCCTTGCTGATTGGCATATAAGCGCGCCAATTTTAATGCCGCCTCGTTTGCTTCCGCGCCACTATTGGCAAAGAATACACTGTCCATTTGTGCTGCGTTACACAACGCTTCACCAGCGCGCTCTTGCCAGTCGATACCAAATAGATTGCTGGTATGCACCAAAGTAGCCGCCTGCTGTTGAATAGCGTCAGTGACTTGAGGGTGGCAATGACCTAGTCCGCATACGGCAATACCGGTCAGCGCATCTAAGTAAGGGGTATCATCTTGGGTATACAGCCAACTGCCTGAACCGCGTGTAAAGCTGATGGGTTGGCGGCTATAAGTGGGCATCAGGTAAGTAGCAGACATATAAAACATCCTTAAGATGATAAGTTAATAAAGAAAGAGGTTATAGTTCGTCAGAAAAAGGCGTGGTTTCTGCAGGTAAAGTGTAGTCTTCATTTGCCCACGCGCCTAAATCAATAAGTTTGCAATGATGACTACAAAATGGCTTATATTTATTGTCCTGCCATGCGGTCTGAGTACCGCAGCGTGGACAAGGATAAGTCTTAGGTGAAGTGTTCGGGGTAGATTCAGTCATAGTAAGGGGGGAAGCATCCTAATATCATTAACGAAAGCAGTAAATTGACTATATAATAGCATGTGGCCGAATAATGGCAAAAGACAAATACCTTAAGGATAGTAGATGACTGATAATATCGAGCTTACGCATCAGCAACAGCGTGCGTTTCAACCAGAGAAGCTTTCGGCACCGCGTGATTTTATTATGCCAAACATAATTAACAAGAATAAGAATAATAGTCCTTTGATATTAGAAATTGGTGCAGGGAAGGGTAAGCACGCGCTTAGTTTTGCCGCAAAAAATCCTGATAAGCATTTGATTGCAATTGAACGTACGCGCAATAAATTTGACGCTTTCGCCAAACTGGCGGTGTTACAAAATTTACCGAACCTAAATGCAATCCATGCTGATGCGATTGCATGGATTGTACATGCCATTGCACCCAACATCCTGGCTAAGTTATTTATTTTGTATCCTAATCCTGAGCAGCATAATCCCAATCAGCAGTGGTTAAATATGCCATTTTTTGAGTTTCTATTATCGCGCTTAAAAGTAGGCGGCGAGATAACCTTAGTAACCAATATCGAAGCCTATATGGACAATGCAGAGCATCAAGCCACCAAGCTATGGTGCTTACCAAATACTCGTGGTCAGGTGTCAACTGACAGTCAGCGTACGCACTTTGAAGTGAAGTATCTAGCAAGGGGAGAGATCTGCTGGGAGCTTAATATGCGTAAGCCAGAGGGTTATAAAACAAGGTTCGATAATTGGCAGATTAATATGACAGATGACCATAAGAAATAGCCTAAGCGAATAAAATCAAAATTAAAAAAACCGCCCCTAAAGGACGGTTCAAAAATTACACAACCTTTTAATACTATAAATAAAGTTTAACTAATTTATTAGAATCAGTATGCGTGTCAAGAACTGTTAAAAAAGTATATGCGCCGATAAACTTTCGACTAATAAACATAAATTCTTTTGGCGGAAGATTAAACTCAAAAGATTGCATAGCCTGTGTTGCCTCAGTTGAAAGGCGAGCATGCAATTTACTGTTTGCCCAAATATAACGATACTGCTCATCCAAACATTCAGCTGGGATATCGGGGTTTGTAGCTGGATCACTAAAAGGTTCAGTCGCTAATAAGAATAACGAAGCGATATCAGAACGTACTTTATCACTCATATCGTCAAAGAAGTCATAGCCAGTCATAGCTAATATCATCGCTTGGTGGTCATGATGGTAGCCAGCCTTTAATAATCCATGAGCAATGGTCAATAGGTTGTCGTCAAACTGACGGATAGCACCAAAATCAAGTAATACTAATTTATCCGTATTATCTTCGTTGTCACTAACACGAACCGAATAGTTGCCAAAATTGGGGTCCGTTTGCATTTCACCCCACACGAAAATTTCTTGCATCATGATTTCAATAGCCGCTTGGCCAATCGCATTACGGCGCTCGTGGGGCAATAATTGCAGTGCGTCAGAGACGATACTGATACCTGGCTCATAAGACATGCAGAGTAGGCGTTTTGTTGAATAAGTACGGTTGATTTTGGGCACCACATAACGTGGATCATTGCTTAAGCGCTCATAAAAACGTTCTGTAGTAGCGGCTTCTGCTTCGTAATCGACTTCATGATGGAGTAGGTCGCGTATTTCCTCAAACCAAGCGTCGAGCGCACGCGTCTGCGGGACAATATTGCTCACTCTCAATAATTGCTTAAATAACGCAAGGTCAGAGTTGATAGCATCAGCCACACCCGGATATTGAATTTTTAACACAACTTGCTCGCCAGTTGCAATTACTGTAGCGCGGTGAACTTGAGCAAGAGACGCTGTTCCGATAGGAATTGTATCAACGTCTAACTCTTTCAACTTTTCACCTAATAATTGGCGCAGGGTTTGTTCCATTGTTGGCCATGATAAGGTAGCCGTATCATCGTTCAGCGTTTGCAAAGCACGCGTGATTTCTGGTGGCAATATATGTTCGCCATAAATCGCTAACATTTGACCAATTTTGACAACCGAACCTTTTAGCTTACCTAGCTCTTCTGCGAGATAATTTGCTTGTGCTTCCATAAACGCTTGGTTACGTGCTGTGCGTGCTTCTTTATTTAAGAACATGCCTGACACGCTATTACCAGCCCAACGGCGACCAATATTTAAAGACGTTTTGGCAATCGACATTCGACGCTCAAACCCTGAGGTTTTTAAGTTGTCGATTGATTGCTTATTATTAGAAGGTTTAGACGTATCATTTGCCATAAATATAATCATTCATCCGGTTGGTATTGATTTGTGGGTTCGAAACCTACAATACAAGAGAGATGTGATGCACGGGTACAAAATTGTATCATATAAAGTGCATTTGGTTGATGAGCCTAAGCATACTGACCACAGTTAGTTTGTAAGCTAACTTATGATCGTGACTATTGTAGTCTTTTAGATTCTAAAACGGTGGTGTTCAATCTCATTAACTACTTTTATGCTCATTCTAACATTAAGCAACTGACTATAGATTTATATACGCTGGTTTGAACAGAGCTAACAATCTAAAATAAGTTTGCTGTAATTCAGCTATATTAAAAATAGACATCAAAAGTGATAGCAAAAATAAGACCTAGCATTATGCTAGGTCAAATAATAAGAATTCAGTATAACTTAACCAATCAGTAAGATTGAGCGACTACTTATTTTAGTTAATTTCTAATGATTTATGATGCGTCTTCACGGGTAATAGCGTGATGCCCAATATCGCGGCGGTAGTGCGCGCCATCAAAACTAATCGCACCGGTAACTGCTAATGCTGCTTGCTGTGCATCTGAAATATTATCTGCTAAGGCTGTCACGCATAATACACGTCCACCATTGGTTACCACTTCCTTCTCATTGCTTAATGCTTCGTTAGAAAGCGCATGGTCATTAGAGAACGCCGTGCCAGCATGGAAAACCTTTACGGTTTCTTGATTATCAGCATCTAGTTCTGGCAAGCCTGAAATAACATCACCTTTTGACGAGGTTTCAGGATAGCCTTTTGAAGCAACGACAATACCAAGAGCAGGGCGCTCATCCCAGTTGGCTTTGGCAGGTAATCGCCCTTCTAACCCTTGCGTGACCAAATCAACCATCGACGACTGCAGACGCATTAAAATAGGCTGGGTTTCTGGATCACCAAAACGGCAGTTAAACTCAATCACATAAGGGTCGCCTGCATCATCAATCATGAGGCCAGCGTATAAAAACCCAGTGTAAGGGTGACCAGCAGCGTTCATCGCATCAACCACGGGCTGAATCACTTGCGCCATGACTTTTTCATGCACTTCTTGAGTAACGACTGGTGCAGGAGAATACGCACCCATACCGCCAGTATTTGGTCCAGTATCGCCTTCAAACGCACGTTTATGATCTTGGCTGGTTGCCATTGGTAAGATGTTTTCGCCATCTATCATACAGATAAAGCTGGCTTCTTCACCTTGTAAGAACTGCTCGATAACCACACGGCTACCAGCATCGCCAAATTTATTGTCGGCAAGCATATCATCGATTGCTTCATGCGCTTGCTCAATCGTTTCTGCAACGATAACGCCTTTACCTGCTGCAAGGCCATCCGCTTTAATAACAATAGGTGCGCCTTGCTCATCAATATAAGCCTTTGCTGCGGCTGCATCGGTAAAACCCTGATAAGCGGCCGTTGGAATATTGTTGCTTTCCATAAACTCTTTGGCAAAAGTTTTTGAGCCTTCTAACTGTGCACAATAAGCAGTTGGCCCCCACGCTTTAATACCAGCATCACGGCAAGCATCAACAATACCAGTAACTAAGGGCGCTTCTGGCCCAACGATGACCATATCAATGGCGTTGTTCTTACAAAAATCGATGACCGCACTGTGTTCATCAGTACTGCTACTGCCTGAGCTCTCTAAAGTGACGTTTTGGCATTTAGGTTCAAGGGCAGTACCCGCATTACCAGGCGCAACATAGATATTTTGTACGTTATCGTCTTTCGCACACTGCCATGCTAGTGCGTGTTCGCGACCACCTGAGCCAATCACCAAAATATTCATCATACGTCTTGCCCTTAGCATTAAAGTTTATAATGAGTGAGTCACACACTCTTAAATATACTGGCATATTCTAACAAAAAACTCGTAGCGATTGCCATGAGTATCCACCTGCCAGCAAGTATTAGACTACATTAGAGGCTTATTATCTCATTATTAAAGGTTATCGACATATTGCTAATCTATGAAATGATTTTGTAAGCTTTAGCTATGGCAATAGGTGCGTTACACTCTTAACAGGGAAGTGATGAAATAAGATTCATGACCCTTCATAACCAAAAGGATTGGTGTTATGTCAAACACTTCGCATACGGACCAAAAATGTGCTAATACAAATAATCTGAAAAATAAAATGGATACAGAACCAATGAACACAGAATCATTGCTGCGCGAACGTTTCTTAGAGTATATCCCCGCTGCGCATCAGGCGCATTTTGATGAAAAAGTTGCCCATGAAGACATTGAGCGACTGATGAGTCTAACCGACACAAAAACGATGATCTGGCATTTATACCAGTCAGAGTCAGATAACCAAAACCAGCTACATTTAAAGCTATACGGGAGTCAGCAGCCAACCACGTTGTCCGATATATTGCCAGTCCTTGAAAACTTTGGTGTATCAGTCATAACCTCAAAAAATTATATCTTTGATGTAGCAGAGCAACCAGTTTGGATGCAAGAGTATGAGCTTATCTTAGCTCATGTAGATACTGTTGATATGCAGGTAGTACGCAGTCAATTCGAAGACAGCTTGCAGGAAATATGGGCCGGGCGCGTTGATAATGACAGCTTTAACGAGTTGGTACTGACGACTAAGCTCGATACTTACGAGGTAGTCGTACTACGTGCTCTGTCGCGCTATATGCACCAAGCGCGCGTAGGATTTTCCATTCGTTATATTAAACAAACAATGATTAAAAATAGTGCGATAAGTGTACTATTGGCTGAATTGTTTGATGCAAAAATGAATCCTGAGTACGGTGCTGCAAGCGACGAGACTCGTACTAAAAAGATAGCACAGATTCAAGAACAAATTACGACTGTATTAACCGCCATTGATAGCCTAGATGAAGATCGTATCTTGCGTTGGTATCTAGACTTGATTAATGCGATGGTACGAACGAACTTCTATCAGGTAGACAATGAGGGTCAACGTAAAGACCGGCTGTCCTTTAAGTTCTTGGCAGCAGAGATTCCTAACTTACCAAAACCCAAGCTGATGTTTGAGATATTTGTTTATTCACCGCGTGTTGAAGCGGTACACATGCGTGGCGGTAAGGTCGCTCGTGGTGGCTTGCGTTGGTCCGATCGTATTGAAGATTTCCGTACAGAAGTCCTTGGTCTTGTTAAAGCACAAATGGTCAAAAATGCGGTGATTGTACCGGTTGGCTCAAAAGGCAGTTTTATCGTTAAAACAAAAACGATGGCCGATGGTCGTGAAGCCTTCCAAGCGGAAGGCGTTGCTTGTTATCAGGCGTTCCTACGCGGCATGCTGGATGTAACAGACAATATCATTGATGGAAAAATTGTCCCGCCAGCTAATACCGTGCGTCATGATGAAGATGATCCGTACCTAGTTGTCGCGGCGGATAAAGGCACAGCAACCTTCTCTGATATCGCCAATGCGTTATCAAGCGAGTATAACTTCTGGCTTGATGACGCCTTTGCTTCTGGTGGCTCGGTCGGTTATGACCATAAAGCGATGGGTATCACAGCACGCGGTGGTTGGGAGTCGGTCAAACGTCACTTCCGTATGCGCGGTATGGACATTCAAAATCGTGATGATTTCACCGTCGTTGGTATCGGCGACATGAGTGGTGACGTATTTGGTAACGGTATGCTCAGATCTACGCATACCAAATTGGTCGCCGCCTTTAACCATTTACATATTTTTATTGATCCAAACCCAGATACTGTAGTATCTTTCGCAGAACGCGAGCGTTTATTTAAACTGCCGCGCTCAACGTGGGAAGATTATGAACAAGCACTGATCAGCCAAGGTGGCGGCGTGTTCTCGCGCCAGGACAAAGTAATCACTATTAGCCCTGAGATGAAAGCAATTTTTGATATTGCTGATGACAGCTTAGCACCTAATGAGCTGATTAGTGCATTATTGAAATCACCAGTTGACCTCGTTTGGAATGGTGGTATTGGTACTTACGTGAAAAGTGCTAATGAGACCCATGCAGATGTTGGAGATCGTGCCAACGATGCGGTACGTGTCAATGGCGGCGAGCTACGTACCGCGATCGTCGGCGAAGGTGGTAATTTGGGCTTTACTCAGCAAGGTCGTATCGAATACGCACAAACAGGTGGGCGCATTTATACCGATGCTATCGATAACTCAGGTGGCGTTAACTGCTCAGACCATGAAGTGAATATCAAGATATTACTGGGTAAAGTGGTCGAACAAGGCGATATGACTTTAGAGCAACGTAATGAATTGCTTGAGAGCATGACGGATACGATAGCAGAATTGGTACTACGCCAAAACTATCTACAGCCTCAAGCCATTGAGCTTAGCCATATTCGCGCTGCAGCAAACCTGAGCGATCATCAACGTATTATTCAAATGTTAGAGAATGAAGGGCGTCTTGACCGTGCAATTGAGTATCTACCATCGGATGAGGAGATTGCCAAACGTCAAAAAGCCGGAACAGGCTTAACCAATCCTGAGCTGGCCATCGTCATGGCCTATGGCAAAATGTGGGTTTATGACCATTTATTATCATCAGACTTACCCGATGCGCCGTACTTCATCAATGAGTTACGCCAATATTTCCCTGATGAGCTTGCCGCGCGATTCTTTGATGAGATGACTGAGCACCGCTTACATCGTGAAATTATCAGTACCTATTTGACCAATAATCTGGTCAACCGCTTAGGTATCGAAATCATCTTCCGCTTATTTGAGGAAACCGGACAAACACTTGCCACTATTGCTCGTAGTTATGCGATTGCCCGCGATGTGTTCCACGTCTCAAAAGCTTGGGAGCTTTTAGAGTCTCTTGATAACCAAGTAGATGCGACGTTATTGCTGGAGCTTGAGCTCAATCTGCGTGATGCCCTCGAAAACGGGGTGATTTGGTTTATCAATACCTTTGGTCAAGATCTACAAGTGGCCGATATGATTAACCGCTTTGAAGACAGTGTCGAAAATCTGACTAAATCAGGTGGCTTTATTGAGCAACAATTCTCAGAATATTTGCAAAAAGACACCACCAGTCTGATGGAAGAAGACGGCCTTTCTGCTACTGATGCTGCCATGTTTGCGATGTTGCCATACCATGTTGATGCACTCGATGCCGCATTATTGGCAGAGCAGTACGAGCGGCCAGTTGATGAGATTGCAACCTTATATTTTGAGGCCTATCATGTTTTACAACTCGATTGGATGATGAATAATACTGCCAACTTACCGCAGCAAGATTACTGGGATCGCCGTGCCCGCCGTGCACTGGTCAAAGAAGTGTCTCGCAGTTTAGGTATGCTGATGGATAATTTATTAGGTCAACCTAATGCCAAACAGGCCTTTGATGATTGGAAGTCACGGCATGCCAGCCAGCTTGAAGCTATCGGCGCCGAGATGGGGAAACTCAATGGTCTTTATAATAGCAGTGATGACAATCAAGTCGGCTTATCAACATTATCCGTTATGATGAGTGAGCTCAGTAGTTTAATCACTAAATAAGAGTCACTAAATAGAAATAGAAAAAGCCATCTTCATATATGAAGATGGCTTTTTATTTTGTTATGCTACTAATCTAACTTTATTAAGGACTTTAAACGCAGCATTTTGCCGTCTTTTTCTACCCAAACCTTATCTGCATCGTCGCGATAGCTATCAAATTGAGGTTTTAGTATCACATCGCCGTTATCATCAACAATCCCAAACTTGCCAGCTTGTTTATAAGTATAAAACTGATGGTATAGCAGCTTTCTAATCGGTGCATCCGATGAGAGGATTAACTTGCCACCCGCATCGATAATCTGGGCGCTAATAATATCTTCTTGGATATCTTCACTCATGCCAGTCGCTGTGCTGCCAGCCATTAAAGTGCTGCGTAAAAAAAGTGGGGGACTGATATTGTTATTAAAAGTTTCAATATGTTGATTGGCGGCAAAAGGAATGATGACTTCACTGTTTTGATTAATAAGCGCCGTTTTATCTTTTAAGTCTACCTGTAAGTATAAAGGCTCGCCAGTGCAGGCATTTAACGGCTGGATTACCTTGTATTGCGGCATCACAGTCCAATAACCTCGATCATCAAGCAGTCCAG
This sequence comes from Psychrobacter sp. FME5, assembly GCF_014861375.1. Taxonomy (NCBI): domain Bacteria; kingdom Pseudomonadati; phylum Pseudomonadota; class Gammaproteobacteria; order Moraxellales; family Moraxellaceae; genus Psychrobacter; species Psychrobacter sp. FME5. The sequence goes on from NZ_RRYX01000001.1 coordinate 25,618, forward strand.
TAAGCTGTTTCTCATTAGTAATAATAAAATAATCTTGGTCGTAATCAGAGTCATAATGTGCGTGCTGGATACGAGCGTCCGTCAGTTTATAAATCCAGTCGCCATGACGATTAATAATACCCTGTTTGGTTTTGCCGCTTGATGATTCGGCGCTGACAATAAAGCTGGTTGCTATATCAGGTTCAGTTTGAATAGCATTATATTCAAAAGGTACGATAATCTTGCCAGCCGCATTGATAACACCATATTTACCGTCTTGCTTAGCGATGACGTATTTATCCATCACTATATAAGCATCAGACAAATTATCCATGACGATATTACCGCTTAGGTCTTGCAGCTGCGACGACCCATCGTCTTGTTCGATTAGCTTGCCAGCAAAAGGCTTATTGTTTTCGATACGCTCAAAATAACTACTCGGTAAATAACCGGCACAATTAATCGTTGCATAAGCTGGGCTGATAGCACTGATAGATATTGCGACAACAGATAAAACCGTTAACAATGCTAAGCTAGTAGGGTTTATAGCTATTTTCCCAAAGCCTCGTTTAATATTAAAACGATTGGTATCAATACCCATAGCAATATCCTTTTATCTCAATTTTAATCAGCTGCTTTATTCAATATTACGCCAAATCACGACGCCTTTTCATGAGTGACTCGGCGACAGCCTTGACCGCTAATTTGGCTAAAACCACCAGAGAGTTTTTCAACTTTAATCTGGGTCAAAATACGATCCTTTAATGCTTGAACGTGAGAGATAATTCCAATCAATTTACCTTCTTGCTGCAAGCTGGTTAATGTATCAAGGGCAATATCTAGTGACTCTTCATCAAGCGTACCAAAGCCTTCATCCAAAAATAATGAATCGACGCGAATATTATGACTGGCCATCTGCGATAAACCGAGTGCTAAAGCAAGACTGATAATAAAGCCTTCACCACCGGATAAGTTTTTGGTACTGCGAATATCGCCGCCTTGGTAGTTATCAATGACATTAAGCTCAAGCGGATTGCTGTCATCATGAATAAGTAAATAGCGGTCACTCATCTTTTGTAATTGACTATTGGCATGATTGATCATCACCTGAAAGGTTAAACCTTGCGCGAAGGTACGGTACTTTTTACCATCAGCTGAGCCAATCAATGTATGCAGTTGCTGCCAGACTTGCAGCTTTTGTTTTTGCTCGTCGATGGCGCTGATCTGTGCCGCTTGCTCACCTTTTTGGCTGGTATTGTCCTTGAGCTTTTGGTCAATCGCGCCGATTTGCTGATTTAGCTGATCAATATCGCTTTGGGTCTGATGGTGCTGTACCGTAATCTCTTTTTGGCTTTGATCCGTCAAAGGTGTCGCCAGTTTTTTGTCTAGCGCGTGCTGGGTGCTATCTAGTTGTGACTTGGTATGTTGCACAGCACTCTCAATAGACTGTTTACGTTGACTTAAATCGTCACGTTGCTCTTTTGCTAGGCGTGCATTGATAAACTCTGCTTCATCTACGAACTGTGACTCTGAGAGTAGGTCAGTAAAGGTGCTTTGCTGAGCATTCATTGTAGTAGCCGCAGACTGTAACTCTGTGTCCAGCTGTTGTTTTCTAAGCTTTAATTGCTCTAATACCTGCTGCACAGTATCCAGCTGTCTTTGTGCTACTACTTGCTTGGCTTTAGCGTCATCAACAGCACTACGTAACTGGTCTTCTTCATTTTTTGGATCTTTATCTGCAAAAATCTCTTTTCTATCTCTAATGGATTGTTCGATAGCATTTGTTTTATGAGCGATGAGGTTCTCTAGTTCATTGAGCGCTGTTTCATCATTGGTAAGCTGCGATTGTTTGCTCTCAATGTGTGCAACCAAGCTACTAAGGGTATTGGTCAGTTGTTGTTGGCTGCTACTTTGCTCATTGTAATATTGTTTTAACTGCTTCAAAGCATTACGTTGTGCACGCAATTTGTCAAGATGGCGGTCATAATCGACTTTATCTAGTACTTCTTGCGCATTGATACTATTACCCAGTTGCTCAAGTGCGGATTGAACGTCTGTTACTGTCAGCTCCGTCATTAAATAGCTTTGGTGTTTATCCGCAGGATACTTATCCACCAAAGATGAAATAGTGGTCATCATGGGTGTTAGTTCAGAAAAATTAACAGCTTTCTCATATTCGATGCTCTCAACTTTTTGAGCATTAAGCTTGATATCAGTTGTCAGGCTACTTATGTCGCTAATAAGCGCTTGTTGTTGTTTTTCATCGGCCTCGATAGCAGTGCTGAGCGTTGAAGCACTTTCAGTTAGGTTTTCATATTTGACCACTATCGTTTTAAGAGACTGTCTATGCTCAGCTAAGTTGTTTTTAGTGTCATCCAATAAGGTTAAGGAGTGGGCTATATTAGTGATAGTTGCCTTGATGTCATCTTTCATCTGATTAAGAGGATTGATAATCGCCACAGTCGATTCAGAATAATGGTTTTCAACGTCAAACAGTGAGGATATACAATCTCGAATATCGCTGTATAACGTCTTAGATTGCTGCTGTAAGGGTGCTAACTGCTGCTGTTGATTATTGATGGCTTCTTTTTTGGTGGCATGGTCGATATGATGTTTGGATAAACCTTGCTCGATATTTTCAATGAGCGTCTTTAGTTCCGTTATTTTCTGCTGGGTCTGTTGTGTTTGTGACAGCTCTTTTCTATTATCGATACAATTGTCCAATAACGGATGGTTTTTACCATAAGGGTGTTCGTTTGCGCCACAAAGCGGGCAGGGCACACCATCCTCTAACTCTATTATATAATCTTCAAGCTTAGCGACCTTTTGTAGTAGATGTAGATACTCTTGCTTATCTTGTTTTTTGAGCTTGGCTTCTTGAATATCACTCTTGTGACTGGCAATCAAACCTTCTAATGTTATTACTTCCTGATTCAGTGTTGGTAATGTTAGGTTAATGTGTTTAATTTGGCTAGCAATCTCAGATAGCTGTCGCAGCTTAAAACTGGCTTGTTCAATCTGAGTGCTGATTTGATCGACTTGCTCTTGCTCGCTGCGCATATTAGCAATGGGCTGATTTTTAATAAGTGTGGCTTGCTGCTGTTGTAGGCTAGTAAGCTGTTCACGTTGCTGTTGAATTCGTGATTGATCTAGGTTTTGCTGTGCAATTAACTTATCAGAATCAGTTTGCAGCTGTTTGGCTCGATTATCGTGAGTCAGCTTATCAACGCTTAAGCTGACATTATCTTCTAGGAGTGCTCTTAAGCGTTTACAGCTATTGTCAAAGGTAGCCATATCCGTATCAAGGTCCACCAGCTCTTTATAATCATTAAAATACTTTTCCATGCTGCTAAGCTGAGTTCTGGTTTGGTATTCCGTTTGTTTGTGACTAGTTATTTCTTGACATAGTTTTTGGACATTAGCGGCTAGTATTTTTTTGCGTTGATTGTCGTCCACTAAAGACTGTGACTGCTGCTTTATATTACTATCCAACTCGCGCGTTTTTGCAATGATGGGTAAAGCAGTTTGTAAGTTGTTTGTGGCTTGATTTTCAAGCTCTGTGACAGTTTTTAACTGACTAGACGCTTGCTCAAGTGTTTGTTGCTGTGTCGGAATTTTATCAAGCAAATGTTGTTGTTCAGCATCCATTTTTTTTACCGTGTCACGGCTATAGCTAAGCTCACGAAATTGGCTGTCAATCTCTAACGCTTTATTGGCCAATGCTAAGCGCTGTGCTTCTGGGATGAATACTTGCTGTGCTTGCTGTGCTGTTGAAAAATCAGTTTTATAAGTAGACAGGTTTTGCCGCAACTCTTGCACACTATCTAGCCACTGCAGCTGCTCGCCCAGTGTTTTAAAGGTTTGGCGTTGCTTATCCTGCTGTTCATTAAGGTCTTTTAGCTCAGCTACAAGCAGATTTTCGTCTTCAGCACTTAATAACGATAATCCATCCACGCCTGCCTGCAACTTACCGAGCACCTCGTCCTCAAAGCGTTTCTTTTCATGGACATTGAGCGAGATTTTGGCATAAATAGCCGTACCGGTTATCTTCTCTAAAATGGCTGCTCTATCGCCAATATCTGACTTTAAAAACGCGGCAAAACTGCCTTGTGCCAACATAATAGAGCGCGTGAATTGGTTAAAATCCATACCAATTAAGTTTTGGATGTAAGCTGAGGTCTTAGACTTTTTTTCTTCTAAAATCTTGCCAGATTCGACTTCGCTGATCTCATGCTTGATTGGTAATAAATTGCCCTTGGCTTTTTTGTGGGCACGATGTTGGTACCATGAACACTGATAGCGTTTGGAATCAATCTCGATAATGACTTCTGCTGAGCATTCGCCCGTACCTTGGGTCATCATCTCATTTGCCGAACCTGTAATATCGCCTAATCTCGGTGTTTGGCTGTATAATGCTAAGCAAATCGCATCTAAAATGGTAGTCTTGCCAGCGCCCGTTTGCCCAGTGATGGCAAAGATACCTTCGTTAAGAAAGGCAGGGTCACTAAAATTAATGTGCCATTCGCCTTTTAAGGAGTTGAGGTTTTTGAGTCGAAGTTCAATTAAGCGCATGGCGGGGTCTTATTTTTATCAGTCATAGTAATAACGAAAATCGTGATGGAATCATGAAGTAGTTAAAAATTATTAAGCTGTTTTTATATTATTCTGCCTGAGTGTCTTCATGATGCAGGTTATAAACGATTTGTTCATAAGCATCACGTAAGGTTGTTTTTTGTTCATCAGGGACGTTATGAGCGGTCAAACAGCGCTCAAACACTTCTTGCTCATTTAAGTCTTGTAGCGTCTCAGAGGCTTGATGTTGATTGAGGACTTTATTATAAGTTTGCGTATTTTTTATTTTTAACACCTCACACGGTAAGCCCTCTACCATCGCTTGGATATGCTCACGTAAGTCACTAACCACTTCATCACCGTCATAAACAACTTCTAACCATACTGACTCAGTCAAGGCATCTATCGTCCTATCAATCATTTGTTTAATGGTTGCTAAATCGCCTGAAACTTGCGCCAATTTTTGGAATTTTGGAATAGGTAGGGAGACAATTTGCATCTGACGTGATTTATCGTGATGCAATAGATTAGAGGTTTCAGTATTTAGTATAAACTCTGCTCGATTGGAAACTTCTTCATCAATCAACTTTTTGTCACTTTCACTATTTTCTACTAACTCTTCAAAACTAAATAAATCATCCATAAATTCAGATGTTTGAGCTGCTATCTTTTTAGTGGTTTCTTTGATTGGTGCTAAAGAATGCTCAATGGCAACTTCTGACGCTAAGACTTCATCTTCAACATCATTTTCTGCTACACCAAATTGTACTAACAAAACTTGTTTCTGCTGTTTTGCTTCACCAAAACCCATAGCAATAGGTGATCCTGAATAGCGGATACTCTCACGACCACCGACACGCTGCGGTACATGCAAATGTCCAAGCGCCACATAGTCAAACCCATCATCGAACATATCGGCAGAAACCTTGCCAAGTGAGCCCACATACAAATCGCGCACGCCATCATCATCGGTCGTGGTGCCACCCGCCGCGAACAGGTGCCCTGTGGCGATAATAGGAATGTGCCGCTTGTGCGCCTTAGCTAGTTCAGCTTGCTTGGTTTTGGCAATGCTCGCCACTTCATCATAATGCGTGCAGATACCAGCGATGACATTGGCATCTTTGCTATCTACTGACTCGCCAGCATGACTATTTCGAACGTCGCGATCACGCAGATAGGGGACAGCGGCAATAATGCAATGCGCTGTACCGTCGGCATCGTCTAAAACCAACACTTCATCATTTAAGTCTTCACAAGCGGTACCGATAACATGAACATTGAGAAACTTTAAGACATTGCTTGGCGCATCTAAAAAAGTAGGGGAGTCGTGGTTGCCTGCGACGATGACGATATGCTGACAGCAGGATTTTGACACCTTGCCTAAAAACTCATAATAAAGCGCTTGGGCTCTATTACTAGGAGTCATGGTGTCAAATATATCACCTGCGACTATAAGTACATCCACTTTTTGCGTGCTAATAGTCTCTTGCAACCAGCTTAAAAATGCTTCAAATTCTTCATAACGCATGCGCCCATATAACCTGCGCCCTAAATGCCAGTCAGAGGTGTGGAGAATAGTAAGCGGTTTAATAGCAGATGCAGGCATAATTAGACTTAATGATGGATAAAAGACAGCGATTATTCTAGCAAGAATTGCTGCGGTTTGCTGTGGTTATGAACTTATAGTAAATTCACTTTAAAACGGTATCGCTTTCATATAGTACTAGGGTGTGTCCTCAATCTAAACGATCATACCTAAATGGGCTAAAAATGGCTAAATTTTGCCAAACATCGTCAAATAGTTGGCTAATATCCCGATATTATCTGCACTATTTTAAAATGAGGACACGCCCTAAATAACAAATGAGTCATACCGAAAAATCTTAATCGTTAGTAATATCTAAATTATCATTAATAAGGATATCCTATGTCGTTTATCAGATTATGCACATTGGCTTTGCTAGCCAGCTCATCTCTGGCTGCTTGCAGTAGTCATGAGCAGACCAATATGGATAATAAAACCAGTGTGAGTCAAGTCAAAGACAGCAACTCGTTTATCCATTCGATTAAGCCGAGTCGTTCCGAAGCAATCATTGGCCAAGTGACTGGTGTTATTTCGCAAGATAGAGCGCAGCAAAAAGTGATTCTTATGACTAAGAATGGACAACCTTATACAGCGTCCATTAGCAGGTCTAATTTCGGTCAGCAGAATGCTTATCAAATGCAAGAATTGGCTGTCGGTGATTACATCGAAGTGATGGGAGAGCAATCGACATCACAATCAGATAATAAGCGCCAAATTATTGTCCGTGCTATGCCTTATGTTTTACGTAAAATCATGGTCGCTGACCATCAGGTAGACTGTGTCGGTGTTGCGCCACAACTATGCTTACTGATTAAGCCTGCTAAACAAGCTAATAGTCAGTCGGACTGGGAGTATAGATATAGTGCTATAGAAGGTTTTGATTATGAGCCTGATTACGAATACACATTGCTTATCAAAAATACGCCTATTAGCAATCCGCCTGCAGATGCATCGTCAATTCATAGCAAGCTTATAAAGGTACTTGAGAAAAAAAGGACTAAAAACTAAGAGCTAAAAAAGCCCCAGCAGTAGATTGCTAGGGCTTTTTAATACTGTTTGGAAGTTTAAAAATAGATTTAACCAATCACCAACTGCTCTAAGCTTTCACTGTCTTGTTGCTCAGCAAGACTTGCCACCATTGATAATGCATGGGCTTGCTGGCTAGTATTATCTATGTTTGGTGTAGCCGCTGTACCGCCGCGTAACCAGTTACTATTCGTATCGCTAGTACTTTGACTGTGCTGCTGATTTTGTAAATTATACCAAGCCAAATCATCATGTAGCGCTACCACGTCCCCCATAATGAGCAAAGCTGGCGTGGGGAGCTGGTTTTGTTCTTGCAACTCAACGATATCGGCAAGCGTGCCGGTTAATACTTGCTGATTGGGCATACTGGCATTAGAGACGATAGCAATTGGGGTATCGCTACTGCGTCCTGCGTCAATCAAACCTTCAGTTAAACGAGGCAGTGAATGCAAACCCATATAGAAGACTACGGTCTCATCGGTATCCAAGAAGTTTTTAAAGTTATTATTAGGTGCACCAGCTTTTAAAAATCCAGTGACAAAGCGTACCGACTGCGAATGGTCGCGATGGGTCAGCGGAATACCGGCATAGCTGGCAGCGGCGTTGGCTGCGGTAATGCCGGGTACGACTTGGTAAGGTACGCCGTGCGCGCGCAGGCTTTCTATTTCTTCACCGCCACGCCCAAAGATAAAGGGGTCGCCGCCTTTTAGACGTACCACACGCCGTCCTTCTTTAGCGCTATTGACTAGTAGCTCATTGATGCCCAATTGCGCCACGGCGTGGTTGCTGCGTTTTTTACCAACGAATACTTTATCAGCATCGCGGCGGCATAAATCCAATACTTGTGGCGACACCAATGCATCATAATAGACGATATCGGCTTGTTGCATCAGACGTAGCGCTTTAAAGGTTAATAATTCTGGGTCACCAGGACCGGCACCGACGATATAGACTTCACCTATCGTACTTGGTGTTTCTGTTAGCTCATCGGCTATCACTGGCGCAGATGTTGAAGCAGACTTTGAAACAGTGCTCAGTACATTATCATCTGCGGTGTTTTTTGCAGTGATTGCAGCAGCAGTACTGTCTAAATCAGCTCGCAATTGCGCGGCAGCTTCCTTTTCGTTACCTGCAAACATCAGCTGACTGACTGAACCTTCAAAGGCACGCTCCCAAAACTGTCGACGTCCAGTCAATGTTGGTATTTTGGCTTTTACTTCGCCACGAAATTCACCAGCCAGCTTCGCCAATTTGCCATAGCCTTGCGGAATCAAGGTCTCGAGACGCGCACGCAGTAGACGTGCCAACACTGGTGCTTTACCATTCGATGAGATACCAATCACAATCGGATTACGATCAATGATAGCGGGGAAAATAAAGTCACACAAGTACGGTGTATCGACGACGTTTACGGGGATATTTAACTCGGTAGCATCGGCGTGAATTTGATGATTGAGTGCTTCATCATCGGTGCCAGCGATGATGACGCGTGCGCCTGTCATATAAGTTTTATTATAATTCTCATAAATCAATTGGTGCTTAGCATCTGTTTTATTATTTGTGAGTAGTGCCTGTAGCTCAGCGCAGATATCAGGGGCAAGGATTGTGATGCACGCGCCAGCACGGCTGAGCAAGTCAGCTTTACGTAGCGCCACATCGCCGCCGCCGACAATAAGTACTTTGCGGCCTTCTAATTTAAAAAACAATGGAAAAGTGTTCATAGCATCACCAGTTATTCAATTTAGTGTATGCCACTATTATGGTTTATTAGGTACGGCAGCTCACGTAAAGAATTGGCATTAGCATATTCGTTTTTGACATGATGACGATGGTTTTTGGTGAGATGTGGAATAGGTGTTTTAAAAGTAGATAATTGTTTTTTTAATGTGATAGTTCTTATTACGATAGCAAGGGTAAATGGAATGATGGCAGTCACGTAGGATTTTGCTGTAAAAGATAGCTGACGCATAAAATATCAACCTCCGATAGAGGTGTTTTAAAAGTTATAGATAAAAAGACTTATAAACCAACTCCTGGTGAAGGACTGATTTATGTTTAAAGAAGAAGTGAGCTTTTCTATCGTTCTAATATCAACTGGTTCAATAATTAATAAAAATAACTGTAAAGTAGAAATAAATCGGGCTAATTGTATATGAATAACGTTTTAAAAGACTATGCTAACCTGTTATGTTTATATTGGTCAGCAGTTAAAAAATTAGAGAGTTCAGGTAATGCTGAATTCTTTAAAGATGACTGGCTACAAGCCAACTGGGAATTGATTGTTGAAAGGCAGTTAGGAGGCTTCGATTTATACTTAGAAGTATATGGAGCTGGTGCAGATTGTAATGGCGAAAGCTCTAGGGTTTTATTTCCTAACAAACAAGCCACCCATAACATAATCCTAAGCCCTAAAAACGAAGATAAAATCTATGATTTTTTAGGAGAAGGTGATATAGACAATACTTTTGGGGAAGTTATTTTTCAAAGGTTTGTCACTATAAAAGAAGACGGTTGGTACTATGAAGAACCTCCTTTCGATATGATAGAAGCTTTATATAGAAATGAGATAATCATAGCAGAGTTTGATGCTATAAATATAGAATTAGGTATTATCTCTTCGGAAGACAATAGTAAATGACATACCTGAATACTGTTTTTCTGCCTAGCTGTTGTTTGTATAGTCGATACACTTCAAAAGTGTTATAGCGCTACTGGGATGCTTGTTTTTTAAAATATAGGTTGCGCAGCCTCTGTCGGCGTAGGCACAGCACGCAAGTAAAATTCATCCCAGTAGCGCATTTGAGCTTATATAACATTTTTATTTTCAGCTGACTATATATGGGCCGATTAAATCTTTTACCGATATCATCAAAAGGATTCTAAATGTTTATGAGTAATCTGTCGAAGCGATTTGTATCTTGTCTTGCATTACCGATCTGTTCGTTGCTGATAGTAGGTATTTCTGGCTGTTTTAAAAAGCCCCATCCTTCTTCTATAATAGAAGGTGATATTGAAATATCAACCAACAGTGATGGTGATTTGTGTTTTGAACCCTTATTTGCAACAACAGTATTACATGATCAGCCTATACAAATAAAATATATAAGAATGAGCGACTTAGAGATATATAATTACGATATTCCTGACGATCAAAGTCGCACAATGCTAACTATAGCTCCTATAGATGAAAAGTATTATATTATAGAAAAAGAAGAGAAGATCTGTTTGGACACCGATAATCCAAACTTAATACAGAGAACTTTTAGACCTTTTAAAACACAATCTGTAATAGTTGGAATTGGAGGGATAGACGATAAAGAAGAAGAAAATGTATATTTTCATCGTGAGTTTGACTATCCTTATGTTGCTGAATAATCAAACATCTTCAACCGCATGCCAAAACCTACTCAAACTCACTCAGCATTTTAGTAATGCGGGCATCTTTTTGTTGCCAGATATCTTCTAACCACTCAAACATCATCGCTTTGGTAGCTTCATCACGATCATAGCCGCCATCCATAATCGCCGCAAATAACTTATCCGGTATTTTTAAGCGCGTGACATCAACGCCCAAACGGCGAATATTACCTTTCCATAAATCATCGTAGTCAGGAGTGCCGTCAGGATAGACGATAGTAATATCCAAAATGGAGTCCATCTGATCGCCTAAGGCATTAATCGCTAATGATAAACCACCCGCCCGCGGCTTTAATAAGTGCTGATAAGGTGAGCCTTGCTTATCGTGTTTCTCTACCGTAAAGCGCGTGCCTTCTAAGTAATTAAGCAGGGCAAAAGGTTTGTTTTTTAATTGACGACAGGCACGTTTGGCTTCGATTAAATTTTGCTTTTTAAGTTCTGGATTCTTGGCCATCGCTTTAGGAGAAAATCGCTTAATCATCGGAAAGTCTAAGAAGTAAAAAGCTTGACCGATAACTGGGATATAAATCAAATTAAACTTAGTAAAAAATCGCGTTAAAGGCAGCGTATCTTGACTGATGTATTGCACGATACTGGTATCGACCCACGATTGATGGTTGCTGACCAGCAGATACTGCTTGTCTTCACTCAGATCGTCAGGCAGATTAATCCGCCAGTCTTTATGCGGTAGCGCATGGTCAATGACGGCGTTATTACTATTGATCCAGTATTTGGTAATCGCAATCAGCGCATCGTCTGTGACTTTTGCTCCGGTCAACACTTTTGCCGCCCCCAAAGTCCAGATGGGCAGGCCCACCATCGCACTATTGGCCGTGAGAACACTCGTACCGGTTAAAAAAGAGGCGGCTTTACCTACAGCTGGCAGCTTATCGTGAAGCTTCTCGTACAGTGAATCGATTTTTTTTATAAAGGGCATAACAAATATCCATATTAATGAGCGCGAGTGCCGGTAAGGAAAATAGGAGCAGCCTCATCCATGATGTGGCTTGAAAGCGTTGGTTTAATACCGCGCAACTACTAAGGCAAGCCATAGAATACCGCAAAGCTTGACAATAAAACGTTAAAGAAACGTTATTTATTTAACTCAAGCGATTGTAGAGCTCTGCATTTATATAAAACCTCATGGCAAATATCATTCTAAACACAAAAAGAAGCGATGATTTAGCATCATCGCTTCTTTTTTTTCTTAACATCTCTAGGGCGTGTCCTAATCATTTAGTCTTTTATTGCTAGCTAGTTACTTACAACTGCGTATGCAAACCACACTCGCGGTGCTCTTCTACCTTAGTCGGATCAAAATAGTCAAACTCATTGGGTAGGCTGTTTTCTTCAAGATAAACATCTAGATCAGCATCAGTTTTTTCAAATAACGGTGCTACTTTTAATACGCCATCTTTTGATAGGCTAAGTACATCAAGACCTTGGCGAAATTCGGTTTGATCTTTACGAATGGCGTTAAACCAAACGTCTGGTTTTAGCTCATCCAACGCACGACGGAATGGCTCAAGCTTCACTTGATCAGTAAATTCGTCATGTTGTGCATCATCAACACCAGGGATACCTTCCATCGTTACGTCACGATGGGCAGCGGTTTGCTTAGGGATATAGGTGATCACATTTAAGTTCAAATCGCGGATAACTTTATTGGCAAATTGATACGTGGCATCAGTGTTATAGCCAGAATCCACCCACAAGACGGTGATATCAGGGCGTTGTTTCGCAACTAAGTGCAAAATGGCAGATTCGTAAGGGCGGAAGTTGGTGGTAATGATGGGGTTTTTAGCTTGGCTAAGCGCCCATTCTACAATCTGCTCAGGTGACTTACCTTGCAAGTCTTGGTTGGCTTGGTCGATATCTAGATTTGGGTGTAATTGGCTCATAATATATTCCTTGGTTATAATTGATAATAGTGATAATTAATAATTGCGTAACTAAATTAAAAACAGCTGAATTAAAAAATGGTTAATAAGAATTGCTATGGCGGCAGCGTATTAAGCACCTGCAAACATCGGTAAGGCGCTAGCGTCGCGACCGTCGTAGCTGCTGGCAAGGGCATTAAATGCTTGACTGATATTAGAGATAGACTGCAGATCATGCTCACTTATCACAAAACTATCAGCGCCTGCACGTAACAGATAGGCGATTTGATCACGTCCAAACTCGCCAGCCATACGAATCTCACCTTGGTAGCCAATTTGACGTAGGGTTTGGGCAAAGCTAAAGCCGCGACCATCAGTGAAAGCGGGTACATGAATGACAATCAGGTCTTGCTGTAATAAAAACTCTGGTATACGCGTCAGTACTTCTGTATCGCTATCTGATGTCACCCAAACCCCAAAACGGCTGGTATGTTGGGCTAATAATTCACGTACTTGTTGTAATAACCCGCCGGCGATGTTGCCTTTAGCATCTAATAAATCGCTAAGTGGCAAAAGCACATCGAGCTTCTCTTGTTTTTGCAATAACTCAAGCAGTGATATGTGAGTTAATGCAATGCCGTCTGGTAGCTCATTGGTACTAAGTGCCAACCAAGTATCATTTTGGCCAATATCAGCGCCTTGCTCGTTTAACACATGATGATTAGCCATAGACCTTCTCCTTAAAGGGTGCGATGCCGACACGATTGATCAACTCACCAAAGCCTTCTACCTCATGCTCATTGCTGACGCGTTGCTCCAGATAGACGTCGATTATCTTTTGTATCGTCGTTGCCACATCATCAGAAGGTACGGCTCTACCGAGTATCTTACCGAGCTTGGCGTTATTACTAGAATTACCGCCAAGGCTGATTTGGTACCAGTATTCGCCTTTTTTATCGACACCAAGGATACCAATATCACCAGTATGATGATGCGCACAGGCATTCATGCAGCCTGACATATTGAGACGAATGTCACCCAAGTCATAAAGGTAATCGAGGTCATCAAACTGTTTTTCGATTTGTTCAGCGATATTATGGGTAGTGGCGTTGGCCAGTGAGCAAAAGTCCCAGCCCGGGCAGACGATCATATCGGTTAGGGTATTGATATTTGGACGAGCTAAATGCAGCTTAGCCAACTGTTGCCATAGCTCATACAACTGATTGGTTTGCACATCAGCGAAAACCAAATTTTGCTGATAAGTACCGCGAAGCTCGCCAAAGCTATATTTATCAGCAAGGTCGGCGAGGGCATCCATTTGCGACTCGCTAATATCACCTGATGGCACATAGCTGCCGTTAACTAAGCCCGCCTTTAAAGAAATCACTATCGCCCGATAACCTGCGATTTTGTGGGCGACGGTGTTTTGTTGATACCAATCAGCAAAGTTTTTATCGCTATCAAGCGTTTGTTGTAGCTCAGACTGTGCTTGTAGCGCGTCAAAGCTAAGGTAATCGGGTTCAGTGAAAAAGCTACTGGCTTTGTCAAAGTTGGCATCGGTCAGTGTTAGTGCCCCATCTTTGGTATGTGCTTCCCATTCAGCATCGACCAATTTAGCAAAAGCAGGACCACCCATGCTCTCGACCAATATTTTGATACGAGCTTTGAATTTATTATCACGGCGACCATGGAGGTTATAGACGCGCAAAATAGCGTCCAAATAGCTAAGTAGATGCTGGCGCGGTAAAAACTTATTAATAGTTTTGCCGATCACAGGCGTACGTCCAAGACCGCCACCAACGATGACTTCAAAACCTAATTCGCCCTCGTCATTTTGCTTAATATGCAAACCAATATCATGAACTTGCGTCGCTGCCCGATCATTGGCCGTGCCAATGACGGCAATCTTAAATTTACGCGGCAAAAAAGCAAACTCAGGATGAAAGGTTGACCACTGGCGAATAATCTCGCAGTAAGGGCGCGGATCGGCAATCTCTTCTTTATGAATACCAGCATAAGGGTCGGTGGTGGTATTACGAATACAGTTACCCGAAGTTTGGATGGAGTGCATCTGTACCGACGCCAGCTCTGCCAATATATCTGGCACTTCTTCGAGTTTTGGCCAGTTCAGCTGCATATTGGTACGAGTGGTAAAGTGTCCGTAACCCTTATCGTATTTACGGGTAATCTCAGCCAGCTTACGCAATTGATAGGTTGCTAGCAGTCCATATGGCACCGCAATACGCAGCATCGGTGCATAACGCTGGATATAAAGCCCATTTTGCAAACGCAGCGGCAAAAATTGCTCTTCTGGCAGCTCGCCCGCCAAAAACCGTTCGGTTTGGTCACGAAATTGTGCAACACGTTCCTCTACTAAGGTTTGGTCAGCGTAATTATATTGATACATGACGTAATCTCAATGTTATTTTTAAACGTAAAAGCAGCGACTAATCAGTTTTATTGCCAATCGCAAGGTAAACAATTCAGCTTTACATCATATAAGTTTGATTCCTTAAACATAAATTCCTTTAAGACATATCCATATCCAAACACAGCATAAATTTTCATAACCAAAGTTAGGTAGCCTATGTTTATCAAATTCAACTTCCAATTTTCATGGGTCGCCCATAATTTGTTATTCATTAGCAACTAACCGTTTAACTTTAAATTATCGCTTATTTATTTTCTTGACCATTCCTTGAGGTTTTAAAAACACTATGACATCTATAACCGCTAATCAAAAACCATCAAAGCTCGTTCCGCCACATGGTAGCAGCGAGCTTAAGCCGCTTTTATTAAATGATAGTGCGCGCAACCAAGCATTAAAGCTTGCCAGCACCTTGCCAACCATCACCTTAAGCTCACGTGAACGCGGTGATTTGATTATGTTTGGTATTGGCGGATTTACGCCATTGAAAGGCTTTATGAATCAAGCAGATTGGCAAGGTGTGGTTGATAACATGCGTTTGCAAAGTGGTGACAATGCTGGCTTGTTTTGGCCGATTCCCATTACTTTATCAGCGCCTAAAGTGACTGCCGACAGCTTAAGTCAAGGTGATAAAGTGGCGTTGGTGGCGCAAGATGGCGAGATCATGGGTATTTTAACGGTAGAAGAAACGTACGCCATTGATAAAGCTTATGAATGCCAAAAAGTCTTCACTACCACAGACCAAGAGCATCCAGGGGTGCAGCAAGTTTTAGAGCAAGGCGAGGTCAATATCGCTGGCAGTGTCGAAGTGTTAAGCGAAGGCGAGTTCCCAACCTTGTATCCTGAAATCTATAAAACGCCTGCGGAGACCCGTGAGATCTTGGATAATAAAGGCTGGAAAACGGTTGCCGCCTTCCAAACCCGTAACCCAATGCACCGCTCGCATGAGTACCTTGCCAAGATTGCTATCGAGATTTGTGACGGCGTATTGATTCATTCATTGCTAGGCGCATTAAAGCCGGGCGACATTCCAGCGGAAGTCCGCCAAGAAGCCATTAAAACCTTAATTGATAATTATTTTAGAGCTGACACCGTTATTCAAGCGGGTTATCCGCTCGATATGCGTTATGCCGGTCCACGTGAAGCATTACTGCATGCCGTGTTCCGTCAAAACTATGGCTGTAGTCATCTGATTGTCGGTCGCGATCATGCGGGTGTCGGTGATTATTATGGTGCCTTTGATGCGCAGGCTATTTTTGATTATGTCGGCAAAGACGACTTGATTACTCAACCGTTAAAAATTGGCTGGACGTTTTGGTGTAATGCTTGTAATGCGATGGCCTCTGATAAAACCTGCCCGCATGAAGCTTCTGAGCATGTCAAAGTGTCAGGAACCAAATTGCGTAAGGCACTATCAGAAGATGAAGAGGTGCCAGATAACTTTAGTCGTCCAGAAGTATTGAAAATTTTGCGCAATTACTATGCCGGTATCGCTCGTGAGGAACGTGCTGAGGTAAAATTGACCGGTGCTTCTGCGGTATAAGTATTAAGTATTAATTAGTAAAAGATTGAACAATAAAAAAGGGTCGGATTTATCATCTGACCCTTTTTTACGTGTTTTTCTCACTATTTTCTTGATACTAGAGCTTTTAGTTTAGCTCTAGCTTACCTGACAGCTTTTTGTAGTCTCCAACGATAGTGCCACCACCTGAGCAAAAGTAATTCAATGCATATTGATCTTGGCTATCTATCGTCAGCTTATCGCCTTTAAATTGCAGAAAGACTTTGCTGTCGTTAGCTATTGTCTCAAAAATAATCCCATGCGCGTCATCTTGACCCATCAAGGTAGCCTTACCGTCAAAATGGCAGGTTGGTTTTTTTACATCACTGCGCGCCCGCACCTTAATATCAATCTGCTCATTCCCTTCTGCTCTTATCACCACACCCACCCAATCATAGCCTTGCGCGCGCTTAGCATAACCTTCATCAGCATAATCGCCAACGACCGCTTGCACTGCTGACGAGCGCATCGTGATAGGTGGTGTGACGCTGTGGTTGTCCACATTGGCTTTGGTGGCGTTATTACAACCACTCAACGCCAATAAAGCAGTCGCTGTTATTGAAAGAGCGGCAAAAAAATGTGTATAGCGAGGTAGGGGAGTAATCATTTAAGTACCTTTTATAAGGGATGAATAAAGGATGGGTATAAGTTAGTAAAAATATGAATAATAAAACGACGTTGCTGGCAAGATAGTAGCGATTTAGAGTTATAAGGCTCACTTATCTCAGCGCGCTGCTCAAAGTTCAAGAAAGAATACCGTGTACCTAAAGCGTCGTCTACATAGTAAGCAATACCGTATCTTGCGCAAAAGTTACTACTTATAACACGATCGCCAAAACACTCATTAAAAAATAGTCTGTTTAGACTGACTAACAAAATTACTTATGCCAAGTTAATCACACGATAAGCGAATTCGTCACTAAGCGTTTGCCAAACAAGCTGCTAGCATATCTTTCCAGCATTGGATAGAACCAAAATCATAGTAGCTATTGAGAGCATATATGCAACCAAGCATTCAAAAAACATCTAACACGCTCAACTTTTCAAATATCGCATCACCTATTGAGACTATTGAAAGTCAAAACACCCCAGCACAGGTAACCAATGGCAGTGTTAAAGCCGGTAGCGTACTGGCGTTTGCGATGCTAATAACGGGCTGTAATCCTACCGAAGCCAATCAAAGTAAGGCGGCAAAAGCGGGTGATGTTAAAGACATTGACTTATTGAATGTGTCTTACGATGTATCACGCGACTTTTATAAAGACTACAACGCTTTATTCAGTGCGGATTATCAGCAACAACATCCGAACAGTAAGGTTAATATCAATCAATCACACGGTGGCTCAAGTAAACAAGCGCTGACGATTGCTAATGGGTTGCAAGCGGACGTGGCGACTTTAAACCAAGAAAGTGACATGAATTTGCTGGTTGAAAAGGGCTTGGTTGCCGCGGACTGGCAGCAAGCATTACCAAATAATGCCGTGCCTTATACCAGCACTATGGTGCTGTTAGTACGTGATGGCAATCCTAAAAACATCAAAGACTGGCAAGATTTGGCACGTCACGATATTAATGTAGTAATGCCAAATCCAAAAACTAGTGGTACGGCGCGTTATGCCTTTTTGGGTGCTTATGGTTATGGGTTGCATCACTTTAAAGAAGACAGTAACCAAAGCCCCATCCAAACCAATGATTTTATTCAAAAACTATTGGCAAATGTGGTTACTTATGACAATGGCGCGCGTGCAGCGACGACCAGCTTTACCCAACGCGGGCTCGGCGATGTTTTAATCACCACTGAAAACGAGGCGCATTTGGCCGCAAAGCAGTTTGCCAAAGGACAAGTCGATATTATCTATCCAAGCTATTCCATCGAGATTGCAAACCCAGTGGCGGTAGTGAGTGCAGTGACTGATAAAAGCGGTAAAACGGCAGCAGCAAATACTTATTTAACTGGCTTATGGGACGCGCCAGCACAGGAGCTGATGGCTAAGATGTATCTGCGCCCTAATAACGCAAAGATCCTTGCGGCTCATAAAGAGGATTTGCCTGAGATTGAAACCTTTGAGCCGGTGGCAGTATTTGGTTCATGGGAGCGGATTATGCAGACATTCTTTGTTGATGGTGGGCGTTTTGATCAGCTGGCACGAGCGAAGTAGATAGCAACTTATATAATCAGTTCGAAATAAAACCGATACAACTGTCATAAAGTAAATAGTAATGTGCTGTGGCTATAATTTTTTTTGCTTGCTATTCACAGGCGTGACAGAGGCTACAAAAAATTTATAGCCAATAACACTGTATCGTTTTTAAAGTGAATCCACTATATCCGAGCTATTATTTATCAAAATATTAAGATTATTGATTACTGGTAATGTTTAAGTGTTTGATAAGCTTGTACTTCCAAATCCTTTATTCCATTTTGGCAATAACATACGCATATTCATCATTAAACACAATAAGATGGCGCTGTTAGCATACTTACATTACCTAACAGACACCTTTGAGGGATTTATGAAAGACGTAGCAGGCTATCAACAAAAAAGTAAAACACTTAACGTCTTGAGCATTGCAGGCGTTGCATTGACCTTGGGTCTTGTAGGCTGTAGCAATAGCGAAAAGACAGAAACGACTGCTAATGCTGATGGCACACCAGCAACCACAGATGGTCAAAATATTGAATTGCTAAACGTTTCTTATGACGTGGCACGCGATTTTTATAAAGACTACAACCCTTTATTTATTGACCACTATAAAGCTGAAAACCCAAACAGTGAAATCCTAATCAAACAGTCGCATGGCGGCTCGAGTAAGCAAGCGTTGTCGGTTGCCAATGGTTTACAAGCAGATGTGGCGACCATGAACCAGGGATCAGATATTGAACTGCTTGAGAAAAAAGGCTTGGTCGAGTCAGATTGGGAAAGCAAGTTCCCTGATAATGCCGTACCTTTTACCAGCACTATCGTATTCTTGGTGCGTAAGGACAACCCAAAAGGCATTAGTGATTGGGAAGATTTGACCGAAGAAGGTGTTGAGATTGTGATGGCCAACCCAAAAGTCACGGGTAATGGTCGCTATGCATTCTTAGGGGCTTATGGCTATGGTTTACATGCGTTTGATAAAGATGAAACCCAAGCCAAAAGCTACGTTAAAGACATGCTCAAAAACGTCAAAGTCTATGAAAATGGCGGACGTGCCGCGACGACCACATTCGTTCAGCGTGGTATCGGTGATGTCTTAGTGACGTTTGAAAACGAAGCCAACTTGGCAGCGACTGATTTTGGGGTGGGTGAAGTGGATATCGTTTATCCAAAATACTCTATCAAGTCAGAAAGCCCAGTAGCGGTAGTGAAAACGGTAACCGATAAAAAAGGCACCACAGACGCGGCAAAAGCTTATCTTGATTATTTATGGAGCGAGCCTGCCCAGCAATTGGCGGCCAACCTTTACTTGCGCCCAAGTGTGAAAAGCGTCCTCGATAAAAACGGTGACAAATTACCACCAATCGAGACCTTCCGTCCAAATGATGCTTTTGGCACATGGGATGAGATCATGGGTACTTACTTTAGCGATGGTGGCGTGTTCGATCAGTTAGCCATCAACGCCCCAAAGTAACGATTTTATAACAGCCGTACCTGTCTAAGAATACTTTTTAAGAGCGCTTCCTAAGAGTCACTTCTTTAAAAACGGCGACTGCGCTACCTACCAAGGAATGCAGTAAGTCATGGAAAACTTCATAAAGGACATGGCCGCACACGCTATGTCCTTTATACCGTAAGCATATCTATAATACATTTGATACAACCGAGTGCTTGCGATAAGTACCATCAGCTAGGCAATAGGACACCACTATGAGTGCAACAACATCTTCTGCCAACAAACCTAATCACAAGAAAGGCTGGCTGACACGCTTACGTCAGCGCAATGTGCTACCAGGGTTTGGTCTGAGCATGGGCATCACTGTCTTTAGCTTATCGCTGTTGGTCGTACTACCGTTTGCCATGATGGCTTATACCACGACGCAAATGGGCTGGACAGGTTTTTGGCAAACGATTACCCAGCCGCAGGTCACTGCTGCTATTAAACTGAGCTTATGGATGTCATTTTTGGCGATGCTCACCAATATGGTGTTTGGCACACTGGTTGCTTGGGTGCTGGTTCGTTATGAGTTTTGGGGTAAGTCGTTGATTAATGCCTTGGTTGATTTACCGTTTGCGCTACCGACAGCGGTCACTGGTATTTCTCTTGCCACCCTTTATGCACCCAATGGTTTGATTGGACAGTGGTTCGCCAAGTTTGATATTCAGGTGGCGTTTACGCCATTAGGTATTTGGCTGGCATTAGTGGTAGTGAGTTTTCCCTTTATTGTCCGTGCCGTGCAGCCCGTGCTCGCCGAGCTATCGGTTGAGTTTGAAGAAGCAGCCGCAGTATTGGGCGCCAATCGTTTCACAACGTTTCGTAAGGTGATTTTGCCAGAGCTATTACCAGCATTATTAATGGGCGCTGGCATGATGTTTGCCCGTGCTACTGGTGAGTATGGCTCGGTAATTTTTATCGCTGGTAATATTCCGATGCAGTCTGAGATTTTACCACTAATTATTATCGGTAAATTAGAGCAGTTTGATATTCAAGGTGCTTCTGCAGTTGCGTTATTTATGCTGCTCATCTCATTTGTGATTTTGCTGACCATTAACATCGTACAGTGGAAGCTGTCGCGCCGTGTAGGAGCTCGCTAACATGCAAATATCTAATAGTTACGACTACCAAAGCAACGCAGCAACCAGAGATACGCCGTGGATACGCCGCACCTTTATCACCATCGCTGTTTTATTCATGGTTACCATGTTAGTCGTGCCATTACTGGCCGTATTTTATGAAGCCTTTAAAAATGGTTGGCAGCTGTATATTGCCTCATTGGTTGACCCTGAAGCTTTACAAGCCATCAAGCTCACGTTAATTACCGCTGGTATTGTATTGCCGATTAACATGGTGATGGGCATTGCGATTGCTTGGTTAGTGACGCGTTATCAGTTTAAGGGTAAGCAGCTGGTGACGACGTTACTTGATTTGCCATTTTCGGTCTCGCCAGTTGTGGCAGGTTTGATGTTTGTACTGCTATTTGGCTTGAACTCCACCGTGGGTGGCTGGCTTGAAAGTATGGGTTTTCAGGTCATTTATGCCGTACCAGGCATTGTACTAGCGACGTTGTTTGTGACCTTTCCCTTTGTAGCACGGGAACTGATACCGCTGATGCAAACCCAAGGCGATTCTGAGGAGCAAGCAGCATTGACCTTGGGTGCTAGTGGTTGGCAGACGTTTTGGCATGTGACGTTGCCAAACATCAAATGGGCGCTACTTTATGGTTTGATTTTGACCAATGCGCGGGCAATGGGTGAGTTTGGTGCGGTGAGCGTGGTCTCAGGTCATATTCGCGGTGAGACCAATACCATGCCACTGCTGGTCGAAATTGCCTATAACGATTATAACTTTACCGCCGCTTTTGCCTTATCAAGCTTACTTGCCGCCTTAGCGTTAGTGACGCTGCTGATACAACAAGTGATGACCAAGTTACAAGATCGTAAGTTTGCTAAATCTGAGCGCTTAATCAGTGCGCCTGAGCTACCGGTTAGCGCCAATGCCACAACTACTACGAACGCTGAAGATGTCAAAAATACGGATAAGGATAAAACCTTAGCAAAAAGTACCGGTCGTCTATAAGTGATACATTCATAAAGTAAATATCATAAAACCATCCGCCATATTAAGACGTTAAGCCAAAGATATAACAAGAGAACCCATTATGAGCATCGAGATTCGTAACGTTAATAAAAAATTCGGTAACTTTACTGCCTTAGACAACATTAATATAACCGTACCTACTGGCAAGTTGACCACATTACTGGGGCCGTCGGGTTGTGGTAAAACCACCTTATTGCGTATCATCGCCGGCTTAGAATATGCTGACTCTGGGCAGATATTGTTTGATGAGTTGGATGTGACCGATACGCCAGTACAAAAGCGCCATATCGGCTTTATGTTTCAACACTATGCCTTATTTCGCCATAAAAACATCGCTGATAATATCGGTTTTGGACTGACGTTACTGCCAAAGAATGAGCGGCCAAGCAAGGCTGATATCAATAAGCGCGTCGCAGAGCTACTCGAGTTAGTCCAATTGCCTCAAGTTGCCAATGCTTACCCGCACCAGTTATCAGGTGGTCAGCGTCAGCGTATTGCGCTGGCACGAGCGCTTGCCGTTAAACCAAAATTACTGTTACTCGATGAGCCATTTGGCGCGTTGGATGCCAAGGTGCGTAAAGAGCTACGTACTTGGCTAAAAAATATTCACCATGAGCTAGGTATCACCAGTATCATGGTGACCCATGATCAAGAAGAAGCACGCGCCGTGTCTGATGAGATTGTAGTAATGAACCAAGGGCGAGTAGAGCAGGTGGGAACGTCAGAAGAGCTGATACACCAGCCAGCCAACGCTTTTATTAGTGATTTTTTAGACTTGGTATAAAAATAGATACAGTTGACTCACGCTTAAAGGCATACAGCACTGCAATATTTTGGCTTTAACCTCATAAGCCTCTACTTTAGAACCAAAAAAAACACCTATATATGGGTGTTTTTTATTTTGTATTTTAAGCAAGTTTTGATAGCTGTTTATCCGTGCCTTTGGGCGATATCTGCTCATAGGTAATGTCCAAGATATCTTGACACCATTCTGGCAGATCATCAGCCACTTCGTACCACATCCAAGTGCCATCACGCACGCAGCTCAAAATTCCCAGTTTTTTTAAGTGATTCAGATGACGTGAGATGGTCGGCTGTGGTTGATCAAGTATTTCTACTAGCTCACCCACACAGCGTGACTGTTTATTGAACAGAATTTGAAAAATCTTTAGGCGTGTTGGATCAGACAGCACTTTAAATAACTCAAGTGGTTGGATTGTAGAATTATTATTAGACATAGAAAAATTCCAACTATAAATATTGGTTGATATGGGGATGGTCTTGGTTAAGATGGGGACAATATAACAGCAGTTATATAGAAAATCGATTAAAAAATGAGCTAAATTACAGTTCGTCGCTAATTTGCCACCTTTGATGATGTTCAGTTACATGTATACCTATATCCGCTGACATAAATTAAGTACGTGCAATATAAAAATACTTTGATGACCATATAATGTATCAAATGCTATTGCAAATGATAATAGTTATCGTTATTATATAACAAGCATTATAAATAATTTTGAATAATTTTGAATAAGCTTTGATAGAAACAAGGTTTTATAGACAAGCTTTTATAAAGTAGTCATCGAATAGCCGCATCCAGAGGAGCCAGCCCATGTACGTATGTATCTGCAACGACGTAAAAGAAAAGCAAATCCAAGCAGCCATTGCTTCAGGTATCGACACCCTTGATGGTCTAAAAGATACCCTTGATGTTGCGACATGCTGTGGATGCTGCGAGCCTATGGTCAATGACTATCTAGATGAACACCACGCCAGACTTGATGTTTTAGCTTATGCCGTCTAATAGATTGTTTTAAGTGCTTTTCTAGCCTAATGACTTGACTGCTATCTTTAGATAGCAGTTTTTTTATAAAATAAATACATTCAATATTCCGCACTTATCCTTAGCTTATTATACATAAAGGGTCAGTTGCGAGCGTCCACATAACCTTACTGAAACACTCACTTTAATCGCATCAATCCATATTGCTAGGCGTTGGGTTTGCCGTTACTACTGACAACGCTAGCTAATTATGATTCTCAACTAGCATCTTATTCTTAGTTCATAACATTACAAGCCGTATAACCACTATATGCTACTATATCTAGCTAACGTTGTAAGAGGTTTTATTGCCTTTGATCCTTACCGATCAGTTTACCAATAAAGCTATCTTTATATGCGTAATTATGAATGGATGGTCATCTGTAAAATATAAATAGGGGAGTATAGGTTATGATAGGTAGCCAAAAAGTCATTGATTATTTGAATTTTTTGTTGGGTGGTGAGCTTGCTGCTCGAGATCAATATTTCATTCATTCAGAGATGTATGCTGAGTGGCATTATGGAAAACTATATGATCGCATCAACCACGAAATGGAAGATGAAACCATGCATGCTCAGGCGATTATCCGTCGTATCCTGATGCTGAGCGGTACACCAAAAATGAGCGTCGATGAAATAAAAGTCGGCTCTACTGTTCCTGAAATGCTGCAACTTGACCTTGATCTAGAATATCAAGTACAGCAACATTTAAAGGACGGCATCGCGATTTGTGAAGAAGAGCACGATTACGTCACGCGTGAGATGCTGGTTGAACAGCTAAAAGATACTGAAGAAGATCATGCGCATTGGCTTGAGCAGCAGCTGCGTCTGATTGACATGATTGGTCTACCCAATTATCTACAAAGCCAAATGGCCGAAGTCAGCCCAAATCTTATTTAATATGACAAAACTATGTGGCTTATTACATTATAATAGATAAGGAGAGACATCATGAAAGGGGATAAAGAAGTCATTCGCAGCTTAAACAAAGTGCTTGGACAGTCGCTAATTGCGATTAATCAGTATTTTTTGCATGCGCGCATTGCACGTCATTGGGGATTAGAAGCCCTTAACGAAAGTTTCTATAAACAGTCTATCGCTGAGATGAAATGGTCAGATGATTTGATCGCACGAATCTTGTTACTAGGTGGTTTACCGAATTTACAAGATTATGGCAAGATGTTCATCGCAGAAGACGTGCCTGAGATGATTGACTGTAATCTGCGTTTAGAGAAGCAAAAGTTTGCCATCATTACCGATGCCGTCACGCTATGTGAGACACAGTCCGACTACGTTTCTCGTCAGCTATTGGTCACTTTAAAAGATGGTAATGAAGAGTATGAAGACTGGCTCGAGACGCAAGAAGACTTGATTGAAAGCATTGGCGTAGAGCGCTATATTCAATCGCAAATGAATGATGATGACACGCCTTAATTTTTAATTAATGCAGTGCTCATACTGATTTTATGGGCATTTATATCATCTAAAATGAGTCTTAAAACTTGCCAGCGTGTGATAGGTTTATACCCATTCACCCGCTGGTTTTTTTGTGTTTAAACCCTTTGTTTAAAATTGCATTTACACTTATATTGATACTTACATTTATATAAGCATCAATATAAGCCGCGACCGTCTTCGGGCTTTAATCGCAAAAAATACAATCCTGAAAGTATCGTCAAAATACCCATTATCCAGTACGTGGTCTGAAACGCAGTCAATGTATCCATCTGCAATCGCTCACGTAAGATATTCAGTACTGCGGCGCCAAAAGCAATACCAAAGCTGATGGCAAGCTGTTGATTGACCGCCATCAAGCTATTACCACTACTGGTCTGTGTACCTTCTAAATCGCCAATAGTAATGGTATTCATCGCACTGAACTGCATAGAGTTACAAGCGCCCATGATGGTCAATATTGGAATAAACCACAGCCACTGGGATGCGTCCGTAAACTGCGCCAAGACAATAATGAGTATGCCTATTAAACCGGTATTGATCACCAATACTTTACGGTAGCTAAAACGCTGAATGATTTTGCTGACCCAAGGCTTGATACCTATCGCACCAACCGCAATAGGAGCAAGCAGCCAACCTGCCTGTGACGGAGAGTACTCAAACACCACTTGTAATAATAATGGCAATAAAAATGGCACCGCGCTGATGCCAAGGCGGGTAAATAAGTTGCCTGTAATGCCAATACGAAAGGTGCGGATATCAAATAAGCTGAGTGGAAATAGCGGGGTTGAACGGCGTTTGGCATGCCAGACATAAGCACCTATCAAAAGGCTCGCGCCTAAACCAAGCATTAACCCATAAAGCCCGCGACCTGTCTGTGAACCAAACTCTACTGCAAGGGTAAAACCGCAAGCGGCAGCCGCAAACAATAAAAAACCCATCCAATCCAGCCGTTTGGTATCCTCAAATAATGCGGGCACCAGTTTTTTACCCATAAAGAACCCTACAATACCCATAGGGATATTAATCAAAAATATCCAATGCCAACTGGTATATTGTACGATATAACCACCCAGTACTGGCCCCACCAAAGGCGCAATCAAGGCAGGTATTACCGCAAAATTCATCACTGTTAAGAGCTTGTTACGTGGATAGGACTTAACCAATATCAAACGCGCCACAGGCGTCATCATCGCCCCACCAATGCCTTGTATCACCCGTGAGCCAATCAAAAAGTCTAGCGTTGGTGATGCAGCACACAATAGCGAGCCAATACAAAAGATGATAATCGCTACTAAGAATACGCGGCGTGTGCCGTATTTATCCGCCAAAAAACCGCTGATGGGAATAAATATCGCTAAGGTTAAGGCATAGCTAATAACTGCCCATTGCATTTTTAGTGGTGATTCACCCAGCGCTTGTGCCATTTGCGGCAATGAGGTATTTAAAATAGTGGCGTCTAAGATTTGCATAAATAGTGCTACCGCGAGTACATAAGGTAGGTATTTATCTTGTGTCGGGGTTAGGGTTACCATATTGACGTCACCATATTTAAGACTGTTATTATTTAAAAGTTGCATCAGGCACTCACAGCCACAGCGCCTCTTAACACTTGGTTAAAAAACCATCTCTAAAAAACATTAATTGTGCGTAGTATAAAAACAACTGCTCAGTAGTTAAAGAGCGGCAAAGTAACGGTATACGCCTAACACTCAAGGTAGCGATTTTAAAACCTCATAGGCTACTTATAAGATAGGTTACAAGACAGGACTTTAATACAGTGGGTAATCCTCGTTATAGTAGGACGGTCATGCTGAGAACCACTGTATTGATTTCAATCACATGTATTTAAATTCTCTTTAATAAAAAAACAAAAGAAGAATAGGTAATATTATGAGTAATGATAATAGTCCATCTAATAACAATTCATCTAATAAAAGCACAAGCGGCTACACACCACCCAAAGTCTGGACACAAGACAAAGAAAACGGTGGTAAATTCGCCAGTATCAATCGTCCTACAGCTGGCGCGCGCCATAACAAAGAGCTACCAGTAGGTGACGCACCGTTACAGCTGTACTCACTGAATACCCCAAACGGGGTAAAGGTAAACATGCTACTAGAAGAGCTGGCTGAGCTGGGTGTCAAAGGTGCAGAGTACGATGCGTATCAAATCGACATCTCCAAAGGAGATCAGTTTGGCTCAGGCTTTGTGGCCATCAACCCCAATTCAAAAATACCAGCCTTGGTCGATCACTCTAGTAGTGATACCGGTGAGCCTATTGCACTCTTTGAGTCTGGTGCTATCTTAATCTATTTAGCAGAAAAATTTGGTAAGTTTATACCTATGACGCAAGGTAAAGCACGGGCAGATTGTCTGTCTTGGGTTATGTGGCAGGTAGGCAGTGCGCCTTTTTTAGGCGGGGGTTTTGGACATTTCTATGCCTATGCCCCAGAACCATTAGAGTACCCAATCAACCGTTATACGATGGAAGCCAAACGTCAGCTCGATGTGCTTGATAACCATCTAAAAGACAATAAATATATGTGTGGCAATGCGTCCGAAGATTATAATATTGCTGATATGATTGTCTGGGCATGGTATGGGCAATTGGTGCTTGGCAAGCTTTATGATGCAGCAGAGTTCTTACAAGTTGATGACTATAAAAACGTGCAGCGTTGGGCGAAGACAATTGCTGAACGCCCAGCCATCAAACGTGCAATGGATCTTACTCTAAAACCAATTGATTGATAGGGTTAGATTATATTCAGGATGGTATGTATAAGACTGCTAGGCGACTTGCTTATCAGTCTTATTTTTTCAACTATCATTCTTTATTTCTATATGGTTATACTAAAATAGCGGTATATTTTTATGATTACATAATGATACATTGTTATAATAGTTAGAAACATTAATACGTTAACATAGCAGATACTACTGTTATGAACAGGTATTCATACTACTCTTATTGATAGGGGATGATTATGAAGGATGGCAACCATAAGCTCATAAATCTGTCACAGAGAGCAGGCAATGGCGACCTGTATTTTGCGAGTGCCAAAACCACAGCCATTCAATACCATCAATATATGGACGTCAAAAAACACTCAACATTGTATGAGATGATTCACTTAAAAAATAATGCTAAAAAAATAAAAAAGACACCTTTAATAATGATAAAAAACAAACTGTTATATCCTATATTTGCCATCGTAAGCACGGCTTTATTTAGTACAGCGAGCATGGCAAATGCCAGTATTGAGCTTACCAGCCATGATTGGCAAGTCGCCTGTGACAATACTGGCACTTGCCGGCTGGCAGGTTATCAAGCAGAAAACAATAGTGAGTTCCCCATATCGGTATTGCTGGTACGCCGTGCAGGGGCAAATGCTGGCGTGGATGGTAAGGTAAAGCTTGGCGGGGCAAAAGAAAGCTCTTCTAAAGCTTTAATGCAGCTGGGTAATCGACATCGTATATCATTGTTTATCAACGATAAAAATTATGGTGAAACCAAACCTTTCTCAGCAACAGCGGGCAACGCTGAACTAACTTCAACACAGGTAACAGCACTGTTGGACGCGCTAACTAAATCGAGTAAGATTGAGCTGGTATTGCGTAATTCACGCTGGCAGCTTTCTGATAAGGGTGCCAATGCTGTCATGCTGAAAGCAGATGAGTTTCAAAAACGAGTGGGGACCACCAGTGCTTTAATCAATGCTGACAGCTCCGTTAAATCTAGTAATGGGGTGCTGTTACCTAAGGCTGCGCCGTCTTTAAGATTTGTCGCACCCGACCCTCAAGCCCCCTCTAAGAATAAGAAGAAATTTGCCATGAAATCGTCGCAACTGGCGGCCTTGATGAAGGGCACTATGAAGGATGCGAGTAGTGCATGCCCAAGCCTGTCAGATAAGTCACCATGGCGTGTCAGTCGTCTAAATAGCTCACAGCTGTTGGCACAGCATGACTGCTGGACAGGCTCTTATAACACAGGGACGGGCGTTTGGGTCATTAACGACAGCAAGCCTTACAACCCCACACTGGTGACTACTGATGCCACAGATTATGATGATGGCTATCTAACTTCTGTACAAAAAGGTCGCGGTATTGGTGACTGTTTAGCCAAGGTTAATTGGGTATGGACAGGGAAAGCGTTTGAAAAGAGCCATGAAAGCACCACTGGACTGTGCCGTATGGTCGAAGCAGGCGGCGCATGGCAGCTACCAACCTATGTTACAGAAGTTAAAACGACACGTTGATTTTTAATATAACCGTCAAAATGATGCCTATTTACACAATAACTAGAAAAATAGTTATAGATAGTTATTTTACTGTGCTATACTGCGTCGCCACGTTAGCATAGACTTTCGTGAATTATGAGATTGATAACATCGCCTGCGATTTTGGGTCTAGGATGACCATAAGTAATTGTTGCCGATGATTTTGTGTACTTAAATAACGTTTTATAAAATATCAGTTATTTTTGACTCATATCTTATCTACTAAATCATAAGTATGGTTTAGATTGGTTGTTATTTGACTTTATCTGCTTTGGACAAAGCATCGATAACGCGCTTATATCAAGCAAGGATAAGACACTCGGCACTACCACCAAAATACGTCAGACAGCACAAACGCATTTATTGTAGAGGCTCTAAGCTTTAATGGCTTGGCTTCTGATTATCGACACTTTTATGTGGTCCGGTAATTCTTTAATAAAGGCAGCGTGGTGAACGGTTATCAGTGGTATGCATCAAGCTTGCTGAATTTACAGCAACTTATACTTACCAAGGATCCTCATGACCGATATCTTATCTAGCATCGCCGCTGAAAACGGCATTATCGAAAGCAACGATACTCCAAATACTGATTCTAGCAATCAAGCGGCTACTACTGACGCTACCGAAGAAAACAAAATCACTTTTGCTGAACTAAACATTGCCAAGCCAATTCTTAGCGCGCTTGATCGCAGTGGCTATACCAATCCAACCCCTATTCAAGAACAAGCCATTCCTTTTGCTTTAGCCGGTCGCGACTTATTATTGTCAGCGCAAACGGGTAGTGGTAAAACAGCAGCATTCGTTATCCCTGTACTTGATCGTTTAAGCCGTGCAACCAGCTTCGACAAACTAACCAAAGCCCTTATCCTAACGCCAACGCGCGAACTTGCTCAGCAAGTACATGACAGTGTGCGTACTTACTCTAAAGATATGCGCGGTATCTTCTGTGTGCCATTAGTCGGCGGCGCACCATATAATGGTCAGATTACTGCGTTGAAAAAAGGCGTTCAAGTCATCGTTGCAACCCCAGGTCGTTTACTTGACCATATCAATGCAGGCCGCGTTGACTTATCAAACCTAGAAGTATTGGTACTTGACGAAGCTGACCGTATGCTTGACATGGGTTTTGCTGATGACATCAGCGATATTCTTCGTGCCGCACCGACTGATCGTCAGACCATTATGTGTTCAGCAACTTGGGACGGTCCTGTTGGAAAAATCGCTGCCAGCTTTACAAAGAATCCTGAGCGCGTTTCAATCAAAGTTGAATCAGCACACATCGAAGAAAAAGTATATTACTGTGATGATTTTGAGCACAAAAACAGATTGCTTGATAAAATCGTTTGCCAGCCTGAGATGGAACAAATCATTATCTTTGCTGCCACCAAACGTAGCACTGAAAAGTTAGCGAAATCTTTACAAGAACAAGGCCATAAAGCCAGCTTCTTACATGGTGATTTACCACAAAGTAAGCGTAACCGTATCGTACAAGACTTGCGTAATGGCAAGTGCAAAATCCTAGTTGCGACTGACGTTGCTGCTCGTGGTCTAGACGTGCCAGCACTATCACACGTGATTAACTATGACTTACCACGTCAGACAGAAGATTACGTCCATCGTATCGGTCGCTGTGGTCGTGCCGGTCGTACTGGTGTTGCTATCAGCTTATGTAGCATGGATGATCGCCCTCAGCTAAATGCTATCAACCGCTATTTAGATCGTAAAATGGAAGTATCAGTCATCGAAGGCATGGAGCCTAAGAAAACATACGTTCCTAGCGATAATAAAGGTAAAGGCCGTGGCCGTGGTCGCGGACGTTCTAATGGCGGCGGTGGTCAAGGTCGTGGTCGTTCAGGCGGTGGTTATCAAGGTAAGCCACGCGATTCATCTGGCAAACCAAATGAGCGTTCAGGTGGCAAGCCGTATCAAGGCAAACGCACTGGTGCTCCTAGCCGTGGTGATGGCACAGGCGTTCCACGTGGTGAGCGTGCAGCAAGCGGTCGCGGTCGTCCAAGTGGCAGCCAAGGTCGCCCAGCAGGTCGTTCTGACAGCCGTGGCCAAGGCCGCTCAAACGGCGGCAACCGTGGTAACAACTCGTAATAACGCTATCGTTAACGATTAATAAAGGTTTTAATAAAAACCATTAATCTAAAATCTAATCGTATAACTTAGCATTAAAAAGCCAGATACTCGTTATCTGGCTTTTTTGTGTGTAATGGTTCTGTGTTTATTCAAGCAGTACTGGATAGGCTGGTTGCGCTCATTAAACTTAACTCTGCACTTAATAGTGACTTGCGCGTCTTTTTCGCCTTGTCTATACTGACAAGCCTTTACTCATCGTGTGCCGTGGAGCCATTTGATGCCTGATATTTCTCATTTAGCAATTGACAGTTTGCCCTTAGCATTTGGCATCATCATGGCCATTATTGGCTTGGTCTTTTATACCCAAGGTTTGCCAGGTAAGTTCTGGCGACGTTTTTATGCGGTATTGCCTGGTATCGTGCTGTGTTGTTTTATACCAGCAACGCTGAATAGCTTGGGTGTCTTTGCCGATGGTATTGGCGCACAGATTTATGGCTTTACTGCGACCTATCTATTGCCGGCAAGTTTGCTGCTGATGACCTTATCGATGGATGTCCCTAAAATATTGGGGTTGGGCTGGAAAGCTATTGCCATGTTCTTCGCGGCTAGTGTCGCTATTGTCATCAGTGGCCCTATGAGCTTAGGTATCGCTAAATGGGTATCGCCCGAGATGTTTACCGACGATACTTTATGGCGTGGATTTTCGGCGGTAGCGGGTAGCTGGATTGGCGGCGCGGCCAACCAAGCGGCGATGAAAGAGCTGTTTGGTGTTAGTGATGACTTGTTTGGCATGATGATATTGGTTGACACCACCAACGCTTCATTATGGCTACTGGCTATCTTGGTCATGGCAAAACACAGCGCTAAGATAGATCGCTTCTTAAGAGCAGATAGCAGTAGTATTGATAAAGTAATTAAAGCAGTGGAGAGCTATGAGCGTGATCATGCGCGCCCAGCGACGCTCAATGACTTGATGGTGATGTTCGGCTTATGTTTTGCCATGGTCGGAGTGGCGCATTTTATTGGTGGGCAGATTGCAGGATTCTTTGCACCCTATAGCTGGGCGGTACAATACAGCTTTGCTAGCTCGTTTTTTTGGATGGTGGTGATTATCACATTAATAGGCGTTATCTTTTCTTTTACTAAGATACGCCGTCTTGATCATGTAGGTGCTTCCAAAATTGGTACGGTGTTTATCTTTGTATTGATTGCGGCTATCGGTATGCAAATAAATCTAGCTGGCATTGTCTCACAGTGGCGCTTACTGCTGATTGGTCTGTTATGGATGAGCATCCATGTCGTGATTGTCTTTGCTGTCGCTAGGATGATTCGTGCGCCGTTCTTCTTTTTGGCAGTCGGCTCAAACGCTAATACCGGCGGCGCATCATCAGCACCGATTGTCGCAACGGCTTTTCATCCATCACTTGCGCCAGTCGGAGTATTTTTAGGGATATTGGGTTATGCGGCAGGGACGTTTGGCGGTTATATCAGTACGCAGATGATGCGGCTGGTAGTGGGCTAATCTTAGGGTGTGTCCTCAATCTGAGCATTAAAATTTAAATGGGCTATTGATAATTCATAAAAGAATAGAGGGCTTGATTAACAATTCCTCTGTTCTTTTATCTACAATTTTATTCGTCATATTCGGTTAAAGCGACATCACCACAACCAAACCTTCATCCGGACCAATCTTGCCATCACATATGTCTTGGTAAACGTCTTTTAGGCTATTGAGACCATCCAGCTCTTTAATCTTAAGCCAAGGGGTGGTTTTTGCCGCGCTTTTCATTATATAGCTCAGAGAGCGTTTGTTAAATTCATCATAGCCCCATTCCTTCATACGTTGCTGCATATGGCTGGGTGCAAAAAACTGATGACTACGTTCTTGAATAATACCATCGGCACCTCGAGCTTCATCCCAGTGGGTTAAACCGACATTACTGGTGTAGCGCATGTTATCACCTAGATGCTTATGCAGTCGACTGAGCAGATCCGCATTGGCTGACATGTCAACGATGACAGTTGGCTTACTTGCATCAATCTGCTCAAGGTTGTCGTAGCTTAAAACGCTATCATAGGCATCAATTGAGTTGACAAAGTCTAGATGCTGATCTGATGTAAGGCCGATAATATGTGGTGCGTCTTTATCCTCAGTTAAGCCATAGGCCAATCCCGTACTGGTCTTGCTAGAAGCACTGATAATAATGACTTGTTCAGCGCCAAACCAGTCATTACTTTTTAGCAAGTCATATAAACAAAAGGACGCCATATGCAATGGAAATAACAGCATCCGTTGATTGTCATTAGCCTTATCATAACCCGGTTCATGGTTTACCCGCTGATACATATTATAGGTAGGGGGTAGCTGTACACGTTGCTCACTGCCATCGGTTAATCCCTTGGGCGTAATTTTCGTCGGTTTTAGCACTAAATTATCGGCTGGCGGGAAGTAACCAAAGAGCCGTTCGCCAACTGGCAACTCAGTATTGTTTGATTCGATCACATCAGCAAAACCCCATACGGGGATAATGCCCCATTGTTTAGCATCTTCACCATGTGGCGGGAAGAATTGCCAATACTGTAATTGATCGCCCATTGCCGCATAGGTAATGTTGTTGGCGGTAAAGGCAAAGCGGTCGACTTCGACTAAAACTTCATTATCGCCAACTGTGTTGATCGGTGCTGGTATTAAGCGACTTTGGGTTATGTCTTTTTTGTTGGTTTGAAATTCTTGCACAGCGCGCTCCTTTTCCTTAATATCTGACGACCAAAAAGATAAATTAGCAAAGTTAATGATAGCGCTGTGTAATATGATGTTATGGTTCAGTGATATTAAAAGGAAATAAAATGTTCAGCATAATAAAAGATTGGCGCGAGCAGCGTATTTTGGATAACAGTGAATTTACCAATAGCGACTGGATGCAAGCTGCCAAGCGTATTGTGATATTGGATAGATTAAACGAGGATGAGTTAACACGTTTGTTTGAGTTAGCGACCTTGTTTTTGCATGATAAGTCGATTACCGGTGCGCAAGGCTTTGAGATTACCAATGCGGTCAGACAGTCTATTGCCTTACAAGCTTGTTTGCCTATCCTAAATCTTAGTCTTGAATGGTACGATGGCTGGACATCAATCATCATTTATCCTGGTTCTTATAAAAGCGAAACCACCAGCGTAGATGAGTTCGGCATTGTCCATGAAGGTCACCAACATCGTAGTGGTGAGGCGTGGCAACGTGGTCCTGTTATCTTGTCATGGAAGGACGCCAAGCATGCAGGCGAGCGTGATGGTCATAATGTCGTCATTCATGAGTTTGTACATAAGCTTGATATGCTAAATGGACGTGCCAACGGCTTTCCGCCACTGCAACCTGATATGGATCCTAATAGATGGACAGACACAATGACGCGCGACTTTGAAGACTTTCAAATCCATCGAAAATCAGGACTGGATCGTTATGGTGCCACCAATCCAGCGGAGTTTTTTGCCGTACTCAGTGAAGTGTTTTTTGAGACGCCGCAAAAACTAGTAGACGCTTATCCTGATATTTACGATATTATGGTTAAGTTCTTTCTTCAAGCGCCACTTGAGCCAAAATCGTAAGCGCGGCTGATTCATAAAGGAAGAGTAAAGTAATAGAACAGCGCATATGTGAGGAAAAACAATGGAAGTGAATAATCTCATGAATGATGAAACGGCAAAAGTAGAGATATACGAAAGCGCTGATGGTCAAACTCAGATTGAGATTCGACTAGAACGCGATACCTTATGGCTTTCACAAGCTCAATTGGCAACACTATTTGAGAAAGACTCCGACACCATAGGTTTGCATCTAAAAAATATCTATAAAGAGGGTGAATTAGACCCAGAAGCAACTACCGAGCAATCCTCGGTAGTTCGTCAAGAAGGAAAACGGCAAGTTCGGCGTAATCTTCGTTTTTACAATCTAGATGCTATTATTTCTGTGGGGTATCGTGTTAACTCCAAAAAAGGCACTCAGTTCCGTATATGGGCAACCCAACGTCTACGTGAATACTTGGTACAAGGCTATACACTCAACCAACAACGCTTCGATAAAAATTCTGCTGAATTACAACAGGCGTTAAACTTAATCAAAAAAACGGCGCAAAGTCCTGAGCTCAAGACCGATGAAGGGCGCGGCTTGGTTGAGATTATTAGCCGCTATACACAGACATTTTTATGGCTACAACGCTATGATGAAGGGTTACTCGACGATCCAGCAGGGCAAGAGGGGGGTATATTGCCCAGTCCGACTGAAGCAATGGCAGCGCTTAACAACCTAAAAGCGCAGCTGATAGATAGGGGTGAGGCGACTGAGTTATTTGCCAAGCCTCGCGGTGATGGTTTAGATAGTGTGCTTGGTAATTTACAACAAACCGTATTTGGAGAGCCTGCATACCCAACAATCGAGAGCAAAGCGGCGCATTTACTGTATTTTATGGTGAAAAACCATCCGTTTACCGATGGTAATAAGCGTAGCGGTGCTTTTTTGTTCGTAGATTTTTTACATCGTAATAACCGACTGTTAAACGACCAAGGCGAGATGGTGATTAATAACACGGGTCTTGCAGCGTTAACACTACTGGTCGCTGAATCCGACCCCAATCAAAAAGAAACCTTGATTAAACTGATTATGAACATGCTGTCGTTAGAGGCTTAATAAGCTGATTAGCAATTAACACTAATGACGGTAAAAAAGGCTGGCACGAGTAGCGCATAATAAATAATAATGAGTTTTTCAGTTGAGCTAGGGCATGTCATCAATTAGTACATTTAATCATTTAGTGGTCTTAAAATGGCTAAATTTTGCCAAACATCGTCAAATAACTGGTTAATATCTCGATATTATCTGCGCTATTTTCCTTGTTTGACTGCAATTTTGCTCATTTTAAGCCTCACAATCTAAATGATGACACGGCCTAGCATCATGAAGTTTAGGTATTTATGGCAATATTTGAATATATATAATGTGTACGAACAAAAAGGGCAGTGTATTATTCAATTAATACGCCGCCTTTTATTCATATCTTTCTATAACCATATGTTTTTACTATAAAAAACTAAACCGTCCATTGGTCGTTGATAATAGCGATTAAATAACGTTTGCCTTGATAGTCGTCGAATACCAAGCGCATGGCGCGCCAATCGATTCCTTCATATTCATCCGTACCTTTATAGTAAAAATCAACCACATCTGATGTTGGATAGATGTCTTTGACGTTATTGATCATATTACCTCTAGATTCAGGGTTATTGATTGTGATGCGCGCTTCGTTAAATTTTTTGGCATCCACCCAAGTCTCTAGGTATTCTGGGAGCGGAATCACTAAAGGCTCACCAGAACCATCACGTTCACCCCAAGTAAAGCGAATCCGAGGTTTTTGCAGATATTGAGCGAATTGATCACGACTAAAGACTTTATCGGTCTCAGGGTTCACGTAGGCATACATTGAGACACGAACGCCACGAGTTGGATGGATCTCATTGGTGATTCTTGCAAAGTCATTATTGGCGAGTGCGCGCTGAATACGCAGTGCTTGCTGTCTAAGTGTTTGCTGGCTGTTATCAGAGATGACCGATGCTGAGGTATCATTATTTTGCTGATTGAGTATCTTAACATTGGGTTCAGCAGAAGAGGAACAGCCAGTAGCGATTAATATTGAAACAACGCACGCAGCAGTCGTTAACTTATAAAGATAAGGCGGTAAAATATTAAAACGAGGTGATGGCATCATAAGAATCTCCTTATCGCAGTGGTTATTGTCATAAATAGCATCAAGAAACACCTAAACCTGAATGATACGATAATACAGCAGAGTGACAATATGGTTATGATGTAATGGCTTATAACCCTTATATGATGAGATGTTGTAGAGAGAGCTATGCCAATACCTAAATTACTGACACTACTAGCAATGGGATTTATGACTATCAACGCTGCCACAGCGGATGTAACAAAGCCGTCTCAGACACATCGTGCCATGAAAATTACGACCATTACTAAGATGTACGAGCAAGATGTTAGTAATGAAGGCATGGATTATCCTGTGGTGCTAGAGCAATATAGCAATCAAGATCTACAAACCGCTATGAAACTTGAGCGAGATTATTTTGATAGAGAACAGATGAGCTGTCATATAGGCTATGACGTGCTGTGGAATTCACAAGACCCTGATTACGAACAAGACAAGCAGTTTTCAATGACTGAGCAAGGTTTGGTAAAAGTCAGCTTGGCGCATGACAGCAATGTTTACTATGATGTGGCCTGTGATGGCAATCGCGAAAGTGCTGAATGTAAAGTGGCAGACGTAATATTAGATGAAGATGGCGCGTCTTTAAAAAACTATTTACTAGAAACTTGTCGTTAGCCATTAGGTCAAACAATTATTGTTATGAATGCCATGACAATAATTTGAATAGTAATAAATCTTAGATGAAAATCTCACAGGCATAAAACTATAGATAGATATTATTGATTGGTAGCAGTAATAATATATTGGGCAGGTAATTATTCAGAAGCTAGTTTCTAAGACCGTTGGTTTGTTTTCGCATAATGTATATTATGTTAAACTAAGGGTACCATACAATAAGTTCATATAATTATACTTTTATGGAATTAGGTTTACGGTGTTAAATCACCATTGAAGCTGTACAGCCTCACTTCATAGGTCAAAAACTCCTGCGTGTTATTACTTATATAGCACGCAGGGCTGAGCCTTCAACAGTTATATGATTAATAAAACCCTTGGCTCAAATCAAAAATCCATCGTTGCTGAAAGCATAAATGTACGCGGATCACCTAAGGCAAGATCGTTGTAAGATGCCGTTGTCCAGTATGCCTTATTCATCACGTTATCAACACGTGCTCGAATGGTAAGAGGGGTTTGATTAACAGAAGTTAGATAACGTGCTCCAATATCGTATGTGGTGTGACCTGGTAACGACTGTATATTATCATTTTCAAGATATTGTTTAGATACAGCATTTGCATTCGCTGTTAGCGTTAAATTTTCTATAAAAGGTAAATCCCACTCTGCCCCAATTTTAGATTGCCACTTTGGAACACCTGCAGCTTGATTGCCTTCATTAACACCATTATTTGTTTTAGTTAACTTCGCATCAATATAGGTAATACCACCCATCAAGCGTACACTCTCAGCAGGCGAGCCAAAGAACCCCCACTCTACACCTCGATTACGCTGTTCACCAGCATAAGAGAAAACATTGGTATCTGTATCGGTATAACTATTGGGTTTTTCAATTTCGTAGAGACTAAGGGTATGAGTAAACTCGCCACGATCCATTTTTATTCCTATTTCCTTTTGTTTCGTTTTATAAGGAGCAAATATTTCACCTGAGTTTTCTGCACTTGTTGGTGCTGTAGCGCCTTTGCTTAGTCCTTCTATATAGTTCGCATACAAAGAAGTTTGATCTGTCATTTTTGTAAGAAACGCCACTGACGGCGTTATAGCGCTTTCATCATACTTAGTACCTGAGGATAAGATACCTCCCGTTTGTTCTGTTTCTAGCTGCTGATACCGAGCACCTAAGGTGAGTTGGTATTTATCCTGATCAAACGATAAGGTATCTGCAATTCCGTAGCTAGTTAAACTTGTGTCAGTCGTCAATACCAGCGGTACGTCAAAATTTAGGCTAGGAGTTTCCCATACTGGATTATAAATATTAGTGTCATATGTATAAGTGGCGTCAAAGAACTTAGCATTTAAATTGTGCTCTTCATTGTAACGAGTAACATTCGCCGCAATCTGATGGTCAATCATTCCTGTCGAAAAATTGCTGTTCAGCCCTACTTCCATAGAGACTCTTTCATTATCATCAGCAACGTATCCAATCGTCGTAGTCATATCTCCATCAGAATTATACACCTGCGCTTTTGCTGCACTGAGTCCTTTAAACTCCATTTTATTAGCACCTAGGGCGGCATAGACAGTCGTTTGATCAGTCACATCGAACTCACCGCGTGTGATTGCGCCTTTTGTTTTAGTATCATAAAAAGCCCAGCTTGGGTTCAATAACGTATCTGGATCTGGTGCACTAGGAATATCAACTCCTGATGCTACCGTGATGCCTCGAGTCGGACCATCGACATGTTCTGTCGTAGCATAAAGGTCAGCTGAAATTCGCGTACGTTCGCCTTTCCAGTCTAAGGCAAGAGAGCCTACTTTAGCCTCTTTATCTTGGTCATTAATCGCACTTTCACCATCTCTATAAGCACCGTTTACACGCACACCAAACTGTTTGTCTTCACCGAATCGGCGACCAACATCTACACTCCCACCAAGCTGCGAGTCTGATATATACTTAGTCGTCAATCGAGTGAGTGGCTCATCACCTGCTCGCTTAGTGACTAGATTCACAGAGCCACCTACAGAGCCGTTAGGTGACATACCATTGAGCATTGCTGACGGACCTTTGAGTACCTCAACACGCTCAAACATTTCAGGTGAACTGCGGTAATAAGGCGCCATACCAGACAATCCATTTACTGTCACATCATTACTATTCGAAGCAAAACCACGGATAGAATAACTTTCAAGATTTTCTCCACTTCCTCCACTGGTATAAACAGAAGGATCCGTTGCAGCAATAATCTCACTAATATCTGTGGCTTGCTGATCCTCAATAAATTTATCAGTATAACTAATGGCACTAAATGGTGTTTCTAAAAAGTCTTTGTTTCCCAAAAATCCAACATGATTGGTATAGGTTACTTGCCCTCCAGAATAGGTTTGATTATCGTTGCCTTCAGCCACTACTGTTATCGCTGGTAGTGTGGTAGTTGGTATCTCTTGATTGGCTCCTAAATCTATATTTTGGTTTTGCTGTTCGGTATCCAATTCATTAACTTGCTGACTGCTGGTTAGGTCGCTATCTTCCTGTGCATAAGCTGATGGCACACATATAAATACAGTCCCAGCCGCTATACCTAAAGCCATCGCAAGCTTTGCCGATACAATATAATTAAGGGCGAAAGACGGTTTGGTCTGTGTCGTCCATCGTTTAACATTACTTTTATGATTTAGCTGCTGAAGTTGATACATAAAAACATCCTCTTATTTTTGTAAAAATATAAATACGAATAAAAACACAAATAATAATCATTAATAATTTTAGATAAAAAACTTTCTGCTTCTCATTTAATTATTTACTGGCTCTACGTTCAAAACCTCTTTCGTCTTAGAATATATCTATGAAATTGACGGATAACCTTTGAGGACATCGTCCATGATGATGTTTAATGAGGTTGGACTAGCTGCTGCTATATACCACGCGTCGGCATCAACAAACACAACGTTACCGTTTTTCCACGCTTTGGTTTGACGCAGTAAAGGATTGCTTACATCATTAGAACTGATAGTCGCGCGATGTTCCATAACTGCAGTACGGTCAACGATATAAATAATGTCAGGATCTGCCTGCTGTATAAACTCACTAGAAATCGGCTGACCATGCAGACTGGTATCTTCAAGTGTGCTTGCAGGCTTGACACCTAAGTCATTAAAGATAAAACCATAGCGAGAATGTACGCCAAAATTACTAAAAGCCCCATTATTATGCAGTACTACCAGCGCTTTTTCTGGGCGATTCTTTGTTACTGCTTGTACGTCTTGTACCCTTGCTTCTAGCTGCGCGACCTGCTCTTTTGCCAATGCTTCTTTATCAAAAATCCTACCCAAAGCTAATAAGTGATTTTCGACATTTTCGACATGTCGCGCCTGACTGTCTTTAAAACTCACATCGAAATGTAGCGTTGGTGCAATCTCGGACAACTCTTCATAGTTTGCCGCATGTAGTGGGGTCATCAAAATAAGATCAGGGTGTAGCGCATATATGCGTTCCATATTGGGCTGAACAATTGCACCTAAATCCTCTATGTCAGCATTTTTTTTGTATTGAGCCAAAAAATGCGGCACATAGTCTTTGACCATACCTGCAATCGGTACACCAAGCTGGTCTAGAAAGTCAGCTTCGTTCATATCAAGTACGGCAACCCGCTGCGGACGATGATCGAGCACGGTCGTACCAAGCTCATGCTCGATGGTTATGGGAGTTTTTAGCGCCTGTGACGCTGCAGGCTCATGAGATTTTTGTTCACAGCCTTGTAGAGGAATAGATGCCATGATGGCAAGCATCCATACCCAACCTTGTTTTTTTACATTCATATACTCACTCCTGATAAATTGAAGTAGTTGCATAAACAACCACGTTCACTACGAATAATCTCAAACTCAAGATCATACAATTCACTTAAGTTACTTTCTGTCACCACCTGCTCAGATGAGCCACTAAAACTTAGTGTCCCATTTTTCAATGCTACAATATGATCTGAATAATTGGCCGCAAAATTGATATCG
Source organism: Psychrobacter sp. FME5 (assembly GCF_014861375.1). NCBI lineage: Bacteria > Pseudomonadati > Pseudomonadota > Gammaproteobacteria > Moraxellales > Moraxellaceae > Psychrobacter > Psychrobacter sp. FME5. The sequence continues at coordinate 67,847 of NZ_RRYX01000001.1, forward strand.
TGAATTACCAAAATCACCGTCCGACCCTGTTCATCACATAACCGCCGTAGCGCTTGCATGATGTGTACTGCATGCTTCATATCCAAATTATTCAAAGGCTCATCCAGTAATAACACATCCGTTTGCTGAGCGATGGTCATTGCCAAAAAAGCCATCTGCCGTTGGCCACCACTCAATTCATCTAAATAAGCGTGACGCAAGGGCGCTAACGCCAAAAACTCAATAGCTTCATCAATGATATGGCGATCTTCTGCCGTCAACGCACCACGGCTATACGGAAAGCGCCCAAAAGAAATCAGCTCCTCCACCGTTAAACGCAGATTAAACCCAGGTGACTGACGTAGGGTGGCGACGTGATGAGCGTACTCAGAAGTACGAATGTCACTGATATCACGACCTTCCAATAAAACCTTACCGCCACTTGGTTCTAGTAGTCTGGCCATTATCATCAATAGCGTAGATTTTCCAGCCCCATTAGGGCCAATTAATGACGTCACCCCGCCTTTAGGAAAAGCCAAACTGATCTGGGACAGAACACTTTTGTTGCCATAGCTTTTATATACATTGTTAATCGTAATCATGTAAACCCTCTGGTACGAACCGTCAGCGCTAGAAAATAGATACCACCCACAAGGTTGACAAGAATACTGACGCTGGTTTTGTAATTAAAGACATGCTCAACAAAAATCTGAGCCACTAAAAAGATAGTAAGCGTAATGGCGCAGGCCATCGGCAAAGTGACCTTATGGCGGTTACTGCCTGCAAGCACATACGCAATATTGGCAACAAATACCCCCATGAACACCGTAGGGCCAATCAAGCTTGTGGACACTGCTACCAAAATAGCAATAAATGCCAAATACCTTTTGACATACTTGGTATGATTCACCCCAAGGGATTGTGCCTGCTCACGACCCAAAGCTAACACATCTAATATAGGCAAGGTTTTGCGGCCAACCCATAGTGCGGTTGCAACCGCAAGTACCCCATAAAACAACGTCTCAGGCTGAGATCGATTAAATGAGGTATAACTCAAACCCTGAAAAACAGAAAACTCGCCAGGGCTGATACGCAATTGAATAAACTGAGTCACCGTGCCAACCACCATGGTCAGTACCAAACCAAATAATAGTAAGGTGTAAACATCGTTTTTACAGCGTGGAAACAGCCCGTGGTGCAGTGCCCATGAATACGCCAGCATCAACGCGATAGAGACTATAAAGTTGCCACTCACTCCCAAAAACAGTAACCCTTGTGTGCCCATCAAAAAGAGCAATAGCACTTGCCATAGCAAATAGACCGCTTCGTAACCCATGATCGAAGGCGCTAAAATCCGATTGCCCACAATCGTCTGAAAAATGATGGCTGAAAAAGCCAAGCAAACACTACCCAAAATAATAGTGGCCAAGCGAATCAAGCGCTTAGGAATCAAATAATCAAAATCCAAACCTGAACCGATGAATAAAAAAATAAGCGCCAAGACGATAATCAATACAAACATCGTCCGAAACTTTATAGTTACCGTCATCTGACACCCCTCATAATCAGCATGAGGAAGACCACGCCACCAAGCCCGCCTGCCGTAAGACCAATGGGCACCTCAAAGGGATAAATGACCAATCTGCCAAACACATCACACAGCAGCAGCAGACAGGCGCCGCCGAGCGCCACAATGGGCAGCGTGCGCGATAGGTTCTCTCCATACTTTAATGCCACCAAATTGGGTACGACCAACCCCACAAAAGGTATCGCACCGATGGTGATGACTGACGCGGCGACGGTCACTGACACCAGTATGAGACCCAAAGCGGCAGTGGTGACATAACTCAGCCCCAAACTGGCCGCCATCTCCTCACCCATACCGACCACCGTAAAGCGATGCGCGTAGACATAAGCGAGAACAATAATGGGCAAGATAATATAAATCAGCTCATAGTGACCTTGAACCACCCGCGAAAAATCCCCCAACAACCAGCCTTGCATGCTTTGCAAAATATTGTGTTGGTAGGCATAAAACTCAGCGATGGCGCTAAGCACACTGCCATACATCAAGCCAAGCACAGGAATCAGCACAGAACGCTTAAGCTGAATGCGGCTGATGATATAAATAAAAATCAGACTCGCAGCAAAACAAAAGACCAGCGCAAACATCATCTTACTGCCCGTACTCGCATTAGGAATCATCGTCAGTGACACTAAAATGCCAAGTTTGGCGGCATCCATTCCCCCTGACGTTGCAGGCTCAACAAATTTGTTACGCACGATATGCTGCAAAATAACGCCACTGACTGACAGCCCTACCCCTGTCAGTATCAGCGCAATCAGCCGTGGTATACGACTGGCCGTGAGCGTCAGCCATGCGTCCGTAGAAAAAGAAAATAATTCCGACCACATTATCTGTTTGGTGCCAATCATAAGAGAGGCCAGACATAACGTGGCAAATAAAACCGATAACCTAAATATCATGAAAAATCTGCTGCGCTTGAGAATAGAGTTTCACTCATAAGCGTCAGTGGTAACAAAGCAGTGTTAGTGATGCGCCAAACGACAGCTATTGTCATCAACGACAAAAATATCGCTGTAAATATAGCCATACTTAGCAGATGTTTGGCACCGTCTAACAAAATTCAGCTGTTTTAACACATCTTATCGGCATCATCAGACCGATACAGACATACCCCACTATACTTATAATAAAAAACAGAAAAAAAACTGTGCTTATCGTCAGTAAGACAGCACCCCCATTGATTCACCACCAAACACATAAGTGGTTTACTTCTTTATCTTGATCAACATACCCTAAGCGTCATCACCGATCTAAGAGCGCATCTTCAGGAATACCATACGTTTGAAAAGCCGTGCCGCTCGCAATGCGATACGCCTCGCGACCCAATAACTGATTGATAATCACTGCATTGCGATTGGCACCAATACCCAAATCTGGAGAACCGACCCCTTGTTGGAATATTTCTGAATTTTGTATAAATATTCGTCCCAAACCTGCATCACACCTAAGTGCCGTAAAGTCTTCTTGCACTATAAAATCCTCATTACTATCCGTTGCCAGTACCGACCCTTTTAATTGCGTCAGCCATTGTGGCCAGTCATGCACATAACCGACAGCAGCAATCACGGCGTCTGTCTCTAGGGCAAAGCGCTGCGCTAGTTGCGTGTGCAAACACTTGATCTCAAGCGCCCCTGATTGGACATTTTTTGCAATAGCTTCTACTTCGCAGTTGGGATGTAGTGATAAACCCGTAGGCTTGCCACCGATGGAACGCTCGTACAGCAGATCATATATATCGGCGATGGTTGAGTAGCTGATTCCTTTATATAACAGCCCTTGATTCCCTGAGATGTCACGGCGTTTTTCTCGAGACAGGCTTTGGAAGTACTGCATATAAGCGGGTGTAAAGCACTCTTGACCAAGCTTTGAGGATTCCATAGGATGAAAGCCTGCTGAGCGGCTGATCCAGCGAACGCCCGCCCCTGCGGCAACTTTCGTAGGCGTCAATGATCTTAGCAGTGCCAGTACACATTCAGCCGCACTTTGTCCTGAACCAACGACGGTCACTTTTTGGCATTGCGCTAAGGCTTGTTGTAAGGAGGCAAACTCTGCCGCATGCTTGACCAAGGGATGATTACTTTCGGACAGCCATTTGGGTATATTTGGTCTTGTACCAATACCAATGGCCAGATTGGTGCTGCGATACTGTTTTTTCTCTCCTTGTGTTTTTCCTCCTGATGCTGATGTACTGTCGACGACAAAGTGATCTTGCTTGGCATCATAAGTGACATTGTCAACATGCTCACCAAAATGGCAGCTGGGTAACTGCGTGGCGGCCCAGCGGCAATAGTGATTGTATTCAACGCGCGGGATTAAAAAGTGCTCATAGTAATAAAACTGGTATAAGCGGTCATGCTGATGCAAATAGTTTAAATAGCTCAGCCTATGACATGGATCTGCCATCGTGACAAGATCGGCAAAAAAAGGAACTTGCAGCGTCGCACCAGACAAAAGCAGTCCTTTATGCCACTGAAACTCGTGCTTACGCTCTAAAAACTTCGCCTGAATAGTACGATGCTCTAAGAGCAATGCCGCCAAGCCCAAATTAAAGGGTCCAATACCAATACCAATAATGTCGGCAATTTTTTTATTCATTGTGCATAAACCCTTAATGTCAAACGATTCCAATATTCAATAGTGCTGATTTTTAAGCAGCGGCATGTCTCTTTTGCAGCGCTTTGTTGCGCGTGCTACCCAGTCTTTAAGAGCCGCTGCACCTCGCTCACATCGCGGCAATGCAGTAGCTGCGCTGGCGAGAGCTGCACGGCATAAGTATCATAAAGGCGCTTTGAGATGGTTTTGAGGTGCTGAGGACGCAGACCAATGGTCATAAAATTCATGGTTTTATCGACAGGGGTATCACTCACCTGACCGATGGTATCCAAGTAAATATCAAATAGGGCTTGCTGACAAAACGTGGTAGTCACATCAGCGTTTTGCTCTGTAGCGACAGGCAGATATGACGAGACATCAAAGTGAAAGGCTTGTGAGGCAACCATTTGATGTATCGCGGTATCGATAGCCTGCAACAAGCAGTCAATGGTCTTGGTGGCAATGGCTTTGGGCACATGATCGATATCAAACACGAGCGCGCCATCACGCTGGGTGGTAAAGCGAATGTCAATCGCGACCTGCGGCGTTTGGGTTAATCCACGCTCTAAACGCATTGGCGTATCTGCTGTAAGAACTGGCCAAGACAAACCATTGGTAATCACGATAGGCAACACAGGTGCGGCATTGAATTTTTCAAAGAGCAATCGCGCCAAATCTACTCCTGAAAATGACAAATGCTGTAAGCTTTCGAGCACATCGACTTGCAAACTTGAAGCTTGCTGAATGAAGTTTTTTGTACCAACTGCCCACTCAACCGCTATAAACGTGGAGTTATTGACTAGCGTCCCTGTGTATAAGGGTAAAACAGGCACCGCAACCACGATGGATTGCTGTACCTGCACTTGTGTCTGCACTTGTGAGAGCAGCTCTAGGATGAGCGCCATAATCACAGAGTTTTTGAACAGCCCTTGTTTTGCCCCAATTTTTCCCAATTGCCGAAACGTATCTGCTGGTACGACCAAACTGCGGCGCACAAAATGGGCAGCGCCCAGCTCATTTAATGGTCTGATCCATGGCAATGCAGGCACATTGGTAACGTTAGACAGCTTTTGTACCCAATAAGCCATATCCACTGCACGAGAAGCCGCTTTAGATTCAGTTTCAGCAGGCGTGTCTATTGTCACAGTGGGCATCGTCATATATGTGGTTGTGGCAGACGGCGCTGCAAACAGCTCAAGCATTAAAGACGCGATCGCACGGCCATCAAGAATGAGTGCATCAAAACGTATAAAGAGGCGCAAAAAGCCATCTGTTAAATGAAAAACCGTGATGTTCCAAGGCGCACCCTGCAAATCAAACATTTGGTGCGTATACGTCTCTCGATAAGACTGTAGATAGGTAGTGGCTTCTTTGGCTGAGAGGTGGTGCAGATCAATCTCTTGTAGATTGATACAGATATCATTACACACATACTGAGTCAATGTGGTCACATTGATATGAGTGCGTAGACTCTCATGCCGCTTAACAATATCCGTCAAGCGCTGCTTGAGCACAGCCATATCCATACGACCATAGTATTCACGGAACTCCTGCATGGCAACGCCGCCAAGCGGTATCTGCGTCGTACGACCAAGCAGATAGGCTTCTTGTATCGCGGATAATGGCTGCTCGTCAGTCATTATGATTTTGTGATTGGCTGGCTGCTCGCTTTGATGACAGGTTTGCAGCTCAGGTTGATAAATAATGCTTTTGGGCAGTTGATTAAATACCATATCAAGAACAGCAGGATTTTGACCGACTTCTCTCAATAAGCCGATAAATGAGTGAAACAGTACGGTGACCCACACCAGTGGTAATGTGTCCAAACGTATGTCCCAATTCACCAGTACGCCATTCTCCACGCGCACCACCTGAGCATCCAATGCAACCTGCGGACCTTGAGATGTTGTCCATATAATGTCACCAAAAGCTTGTTTGACATTTTCAGAAAACAGCACCCCTTGTGGCAAATCCAAAGCGGCAGTAAACACCACGGGCGTCTGCTGGGCAGCACCATGATAGCGAGATAAATCCCTCATGATATTGATACCCGCGTAATGGGCATGGTCTAGCAGCTCAATCATTTGATTAGCCACATCTTGACAAAGCATCCCCAAGGTTTTGGCTGCCGCTATGTCTATATTGACAATGACAAAATTAGAAAAATCGCCAATACACTGGTCAATATGCTCTACCACAGGCGCGCGCCAAAAGGTTGGGACATTGAGTCTAAAGAAAGTATCTTGGGTGGCCTGACTCAAGGCAAAAGCGAACAGACCAAGCATCATGCTAGAAAAAGTGATTTTTCGCTGACGCGCCAGCTGGCGTAACACTTTGTACTCCACACTTGTCAGTCGCTCACTGAGACAATGACTCTGCGCCGTTTTTGCTGCGTTATCACTCACTGGTAATGAGGGCATTGGGGCGATATCTGGAAGACGCGCCCGCCACCATGTTTTGTCTCTATGATGGCGCTGCTTGATGCTTGCATCTGCTTGCATTGCCTCATACCAATCAAAAAAGCAGACAACGGGCTTAGTAGTGGTGACTACACCCTGATAACACGCCGCTAAATCTTCTATCAACTGACAAAAGCTAGAGGGATCGACTGCGATCATATCCGTGTCAATATGCAAACGAAAGTTTGATTGATTGATAAGACTGACTGAGTACCTTGCCGTTTGACCACTGGTCAAATCCAGCTGCTGGTGCGTCCATTGCTCGCGTTTATCTTCCAAATACTGTACTTGATTTTGGGCAGTTAGCACGCTCAAATCATCAATTTCAAGCAGGGTTTTTGGTACAGATTCGGCAATAGTAGGAATGCCATCTGAGCTGAGGCGCATTCTCAAGATGGAGTGCCTCAAATGCATATGCTGTAAGGCCGACTCTAGCTTTTGTAAATCAATTGACTGCCCATCAAATTCTACATAAAGATGGGCGGCCACCCCACCTAAAAACTCAGATTCGCTGATACGGCCAAACCAGCAGGCTGCTTGCATGGGAGTTAATTCACTCATGATGTGCTTACTCAGTTGACAAAATAATATATATGAGGCACTGTATCACAAATAATAATCATTAGCATTAACATTTACAAACAATAATTGATGATTATTTTTTTATTGCTCTAATATCCCTTCTTTTAACATGACATAGCACCGTTCCGCTAAGGTTTTGAGAATATGATTAAACCGCTTATTAAATTTTATCCTTGGCCAAAAAACAGAGCGCAGCACTATATTGCCCAAGGCTACTGGATCAATGAACCACTGACACATATCCTGTCTCAGCGTTGCGCCAGCGACCCTAATGCGACGGCGCTGATTTGCGGTGATCGTCAGATCAGCTATCAAGCGTTAGATGATTTATCTACCCATCTAGCCCGTCGCATCAGCGCTCAAGGTGTTGGCAAAGGAGACACCGCCTTGGTGCAGCTGCCCAACACGGCTGAATTTTATATTGTTTTTTTTGCGCTATTAAAAATAGGCGTCGCTCCCTTAAATGCGCTTTATTCCCATCGGCAGCATGAACTACGAAGTTTTTGTCAGCAAATTAAGCCACAGTTGCTGATCGTGTCAGCGACTCACGAGGTCTTTAAAAACGACGACTTTATTAATGAGCTTCATGCCACTGATCTGAGCCCGCAGCTTGTCTTAACACTGAATGACACCGCACACACTGCCAGTAAATACAGACTGGAGACATGGATAGCAGCCAGCGATATGGTGGATACTGATGATACGCATCCTGTGCTCTACTCGCCTACCCCCGCCGACGAGGTGGCTTTTTTTCAGTTGTCTGGCGGTAGTACGGGTACGCCCAAGCTGATCCCGCGCACACATAACGACTATTATTATAGTGTCAGAGCGAGTGCTGATATTTGCAGACTAGATACTGATACGCGGCTGCTCTGCGCGCTACCGGCACCGCACAATTTTATGATGAGCTCTCCTGGCGCGCTTGGTGTGCTGTATGCAGGAGGCACAGTCGTTATGGCACCTGATCCTGAGCCTTTAAGTTGCTTTTCAATCATTGCGCGTTATGGTGTCACTATGGCGTCACTAGTACCAAGTGCGGTTGTGGCGTGGATAGAGCAAGCGCCTAAACACGCAGCACAGCTGCAAACCTTGCAGCTGATACAGGTTGGTGGGGCAAATTTTCCTGAGACACTCGCACGAAAAGTGCCCACGGTATTTGGCTGTGCTTTACAGCAGGTCTTTGGTATGGCTGAGGGGCTGGTGAATTACACTCGCTTGGATGATGATGCTGAGCAAATATTCACCAGCCAAGGGCGACCGATAAGTCCAGATGATGAGGTGATGATTGTTGATGAGCAAGGCAACCCTGTCCCAGAGGGTGAGGTGGGCATGTTGACTACCTGCGGGCCTTACACTTTTTGCGGATATTACCAAAGCCCTGAGCACAATGTTAACGCATTTGATAAGAATGGCTACTATACCTCTGGTGACTTGGTACAGCGCACCCCTGAGGGGAATTTGCGCGTTGTGGGGCGCGTCAAAGACCAAATCAATCGTGGCGGCGAGAAGATCGCTTCAGAGGAAATTGAAAACCTCATTCTTACACATCCTGATGTGTTAAACGCCGCGCTCATCGCCATCACCGACCCGCGACTTGGTGAAAAAAGTTGCCTCTATATCATTTCTCGTGATCCTAATATCAAAGCCTCGACGTTACGGCGTTATTTACTAAACACAGGTATTGCTCAGTATAAGATTCCTGATCGTTTCAAGTTTATTGAGTCCATGCCCTTAACCGCCGTGGGCAAAACCGACAAAAAAGCCCTGCGTACCTTTCAATTACTGTAATAGTTTTATGACCATTCCAACACTTTCAAACTCAATAGCGAGCCTTGTATGACCATCAAAACCCTCTCCGATTACCCCATGCCGCAGCCTGAAAGCTATCCTACCAATAAAGTAAATTGGCAACTCGATGCCAAACGAGCCGTACTTCTAATCCATGATATGCAGCGTTACTTTATCAGTTTTTATGAGACGGACAGCACACTTATCAATACCTTGATCCATCATTTGACCCGCCTGCGCCAATGGGCTTATAACAATGACGTCCCTGTGGTATATACCGCCCAGCCTTATGAGCAGCCAGAGGAGGACCGCGCCCTACTCAATGCCATGTGGGGCGCAGGCTTGCCAGCAGCGACAGCCGATCAGCAATCTATCGTCGATCCGCTCACGCCAGCTGACACAGATATTGTCTTGACCAAGTGGCGCTACAGCGCGTTTGCCCGCTCAGACTTGCAGGCGCGTATGCAAGGCTGGAACCGTGACCAGCTAATTGTAGGCGGGGTTTATGCCCATATTGGCTGTATGGTGACCGCTATAGATGCGTTTATGAGTGACATTCAATGCTTCTTAGTCGGTGATGCGGTTGCTGACTTCTCAGAAGCGGAGCATCGCATGGCACTACAGTATGTGTCTTCGCGTTGTGGTCACGTGCTAAATACCGAGGCGATCGTCGGGGAAAAAACAGACAAGATTACCAAACAGTGGCTTCATACCCGAGTTGAGCAGCTCATTGAGGAAAAAGAAGAGATAGACCCTGAGGAGAATTTAATTGTCTACGGGTTAGACTCGCTTAGAATCATGCAGCTTGCCGCCGAGTTTAAAGGATATGGCGTTGATATCGGTTTTGAAGAGATTGCACGCAATCCAACCTTGTCTAACTGGTGGGATTTGATACAACAGCAGCAAAAATCAGCCTAAATAATCCCCCTAGGTAAAAGGATATGAAGAACGTGAGTGATGACCATTTAGAGGGTGTTTGTATTCCCAACTATACTCCCAACCAAGACGCTGCATTTGCAAACGTCATATTGCATGACTATCTTGATGCGATTAGGACCAATGTATTGGTCACACCGCCAAATAAGACCGCGCTTATTTTTGCCGACCAATCGATCAGCTATCATGAGGTGGGGCATCATGTGGCAGTAATAATGGCCATATTTAGGCAGCAAGGCATTCGTGCTGGGTCTGTTGTGGCCATTTGCTTGCACAAAAGCCCTGAACATATCTATACCACGATTGCATGTGCCTTAATGGGTATCGTTTGGCTGCCTATTGATATCCAAGCACCGCGATCAAGGATTGACTACTTACTGACCAACAGTCGCGCCGACTTTGCCGTCAGTCAGGGACCACTATCGCCGCTATCTGGTATTCAAATAACGACCATTGATATTGATGCCGCGCGTGGTCATAACGACCCGATAAATCTGCTTGACTGGTCTTGTACCTATGATTTAAGCCGTCGACCTGCTTACTATCTCTATACTTCGGGTAGCACAGGAAAGCCAAAATGTGTGGTCTTAAACAATCAGGCAACTGCCAATGTCTTGCAACAAACCATAGCACACTGGGATATCACTCATAACGATGTCTTTATGGCTATCACGCCTTTTCATCATGACATGTCTGTATTCGATATTTTTGCGCCCCTATCAGTGGCAGCAACGCTGGTCATCCCAACTACCGAGCAGCAAAAAGATGCGGGTGCATGGGCAACATTGATCGCCAAACATCACATCACACTGTGGTGTAGCGTGCCTGCCATTGTTGATATGTTACTGACGGTGAGTGGTCATGATCAAATCAAGACCCTGCGCTTCATTGCCCAAGGTGGTGACTATATCAATCCATCTATGGTTACCCTGCTCAAACAGACCTTGCCTCAAGCGCGGCTGTTTTCTTTAGGCGGGCCGACAGAAACCACCATTTGGAGTATTTGGCATGAAATCCTTGACGACGATCAACACACCATTCCATACGGGAAGGCCTTAGCACACAACCAGTATCACATTCTAAATGAGCAGCACGCGCCTTGTGAGGCTGGTACTATCGGCACCATGTATATGTCTGGCATCAATTTATCAAATGGCTACTTATTGGATGGAGAGACACATCACAATGACTTTGTGCCCATTAAAACGATAAATGGCGGTGTGGTCATGGCCTTTAAGATGAGTGATTTGGGTTATTATCGAGATGATGGCGCAATTATATTCTCAGGACGCAAGGCAGGCTATCTCAAGGTCAAAGGCGTACGCATTGCAGCATCTGAAGTTGAAAATGCATTATCTAGCCATCCTGCCATTTATCATGCCGTGGTGATCAGCTGCACAAACCCTACCACCGATATCAATGAGCTGGTGGCGCTTTACACCATCGACAATACGCATGACATAAGCAATACCAACTGCGTGTCCAAGCAACAGCTGAGCGCTGTTGATCTAAGAGTCTATCTAAAAGATCAGCTACCAAGCTCTCACATTCCCTCTAAGTTTTTATTAATAGGTGACATACCGCTGACAGCGAACAGTAAAGTCGATCGCAACAAACTACTAAGCCTAGCACAGGAACGATTATCTATAGCGCCAACGCCTGTCATAGCGGGCATACCCACTGATCCCAACCTGTCAGCAGAAGTGATTGATGCCATTTTGACCTTATTTAAAAGCCATCTATCCGAGCACCAAACGCAAATGCTGAGGGGCGATACGCAACTGTTTGCTTTAAACCTAAAACCCAAACAGTTGATGACCATTGCCACACAGCTGTCACAGCAGCTGAATGTCTCGCTTGATTTTTATTCACTGGTGGCCTGTAAAACACTGGGTGAGGTAATGACAAAAGCACAGCTTGCTTTAGACCGTCCATAAAGCTACGCTACATAAAGAGGATCTAAAAAGGGTTTACCGCAGTAAACCCTTTTTAGATCCTCTTTATCTTTTTTATGTTCTTTTTAAGTGCTCATAGCACCGTGCTAGCACCCTAATGTCGCACCACCATCCACCACTAGATCCTGCATGGTGATGTGTGACGATTGATCGCTTATAAAAAACATGATCGCGTTGGTGATGTCTTTAACCTGCGCTATTTTTTGTAGCGGTATGCCAAGTTTATACTGTTGAAGACTGCCCGTAATGGTGGTTTGCTCGCCATTGTCATCTGTCCATAGCTGCGTTTGCATCGCCGTTCCCGTTGATCCTGGTGACACCACATTGGCTCTGACACCATATTCAGCCAGCTCTAATGCCACTGTCTTTGTGAAGTAAGTCAGTGCCGATTTTGATGCTCCGTAGGCGGACATATTGATACGCGGCATCGTGGCGGCATTGGATGACACCACAACGATACTGCCACTGCGTTTTTCTTTAAAATAAGGCGTCAATTTTTGGCAGAAGTGAAAAAAAGAAAACACATTTACCGCAAAGGTATCCAGCCAATCTGTCGATGATATATCATCGTGCTGTCCCAAATGTAGGACACCTGCAACATGAATAAAATAGTCAGGAGGACTGACCGTTAACAGTGTCTTGCATAAGTGCATAATCTGCTGTTCATCTCGAATATCGCAAATGTGTACCTGCTGTTGTAGTGCAGCGGGCAGCTTGTCTTTGGTCTTATCGATACCGATGACCTCAACATCCTCGTCCAACAGGCGCTGCATCACATCTGCGCCAATGCCTTGATTGACGCCCACCAGCCACGCGTTTTTTTTTGTCACAGTGTGGTTTGTCATCATGCTAATCCTTAAGTGGGTTTGAGTGGGTTACGCACTGGTGTCACAGAGGCGTAGTATGGTTTTCATTTTATCTTCTGTCTCACGCCACTCCGACTCTGGGTCAGACCCTTCGACGATACCAGCACCCGCATATAACCGTAATTTTTTATCATTCAGTAGCCCGCAACGAATTGTGACGACCCACTCGCCATTGCCTTCTGCATCCATCCAGCCCACCAAGCCTGTGTAATAGCCGCGCTCATAACCTTCATGCTGCAATATAAAATCTTTGGCCAATTGCGTTGGTGTACCACACACTGCGGGGGTTGGGTGTAGTTTTAATGCCAAACTCAAAGCGTTGGGCGCAGCTTTTTTTAGTGTGCCTTGTAATGTTGAGGACAAATGAAACATGGTCGAGGTTTCAATCACTTCTGGAAACTCAGACATACTCAGCGTCACACAGTCTGCCACCAGGTTGCGCGATATATTTTCGACAACGATTTTATGCTCGTGCTGATCCTTAATCGACTCATGCAAGGCTCGTTGGTTTCTTTGATTGTGCTCTAAGCTATCACGCTTGGGTCTAGAGCCCGCTAAAGGATTGCTCTTAACGAGTCGATCATTTTTAGATAATAGTAACTCTGGGCTCGCCCCTAGTAGGTACTGTTGATTGTCTACGGGGATCACAAAGTTATAAGCGGTTGGGTTCTTATCTAGCAAGGCGTCTAAATAAAAGGCTAGGTTCTGCGACTCATCAAAACTAACATCCACCGCTTGTGACAGTACTATTTTTGTTAGCTCTGTATTTTTGAAAGTCTCTAACGCATAGTTGACGGTTTTTTTAAACTTGTCTTGATCCACCAGTAATGTCTTATTCTTGATGTGCGTCTCGTCTTTTATCAGATCAGATTTTTTGGTTTTTTTGTCCGACTTATCGTAGTCACTATAAAAATTTAATACCGCGTCATTTCTGATATCAAAAGGAATAGCAGCAATTAAGATTGGATTTTTATCGCCATTATTTTTCATCTCTTTAAAACGATCAGCGATACGCTGATTAAAATGTACCGTATCTGCTGCAGGTGTCATTAGCGTCTGCGAAAAATGCTTGCCGATCAGGTGATACTCCTTTGTGGAAAAGCAGGCAGAATATGATTCATGATTCGTCGGTGTTTCTAAATAGTGTTGTAAAGACATAATTGATATCTCACTGTGGTTATTGATGCATCGATCATTATTGCTACTTATTTTTATTAAATATAAATATTAATGATAGTAATTTTGATAATTATTATCATTTGTAAATTGTAGGCGGTACTTGTTTTGATATCTTTACGATAGAGAGCAGATGGTGATGATATGCTGCCCTGTCATCCTCCAATGCACTTGCATCACCGTTTGGGTCAGTCCGTTTGCTTGTACCTTCTGCGTGCCATCGATGATGGTAAAAGTCATAACCTCACCAGACACGCCTATATACTCAAACGCTAAAAAACTCAGTAATATATTGTATTTGGCGTATATCGCCTTAATGAGGCTCTCTTTAGCAGAAAATATCGTTAAATAGATATAATGCTTTGGATGTATGCCACACGAATATTCTAGCAGTGTCATGGCTTCTTGATGATTTAAAAAAGCATGATGATTTAAAGAAGCATAGTGCTGAAGTTCATCACGATCAAAGCAAATATTATGCTCAAAACAGACATTATTTATTTTGGCCTCAATATCCACCCCTATAGCACTACAATTCTGTATAGATGACTGACGATAAGCGCAGCAGACCGCCGTACACCATGTTTTGCCACCTGTGTGGCTAATGCTTCCCGTCATGCCATCTGGCCATAGCGGCTCGCCATACCTCCCTTTTAATACGGTAAAATGAGCCAAGCCCACCGCCTGTAAGGCAAGCTTTGCCGCCAAGCGCCCTGTCAGAAAATCCAGCTTTCGCTTTGTGGATACGCGGGTTAATGCCTCTGGTAAGTCAATATCAAAACAAGCATACGCCGCCTCTATCGCAAAATTGGCGGTCAATACACTCACAGACAGCTGATGTATCTGGTGATGCGCGAGCACTATGGTGTGATACGTCAGCCGAATATGCTGTTGTATATCACTCAGCGCCCGCGCATCTTGTGCCAATAAAGCATTGGTGTCCGATACCTCACGCTTTATGGTGTGGTAACGCATACAGCAAACCCTCCTCTATTTTTTTTAGCATTTGCGCAAGCGATGACGGGTTTAAAAAATAAAAATGATCACCTGCCAGTTCATGACACCCCAAAAAAACCTCAGAATGTGCCTGCCACGCTTGCATCGTCGCCTCGTCTTCGATATCTGGATCATCAATACCATAAAATACAATTAAAGGTGCGGTTAAGGACACAGGTGTATTGGTTATCTGCTGACAGATAAGCTGGTCACTGACAGAAAAATCATTACGAATAATGGTCAAGAAGTAGTTCAGCGCTGCTGTGTTTTGTAAAATCTCAGGCGGAAAATTATTGTAATGCGCCAGTTTTTCGATAATCTCATCATCTGTTAAGTGCTGCCTGCCACAGATATGTTGCAAATATTGCGGCGTTGGGCGACTGCTGACCACCACCAATGCCAACAATTCAAGCGCATCCTGTGCGCGCAGATGATCAATTACCGTCCACAGCAAAGCGGCACCGACACTATGTCCAAATAAAATATAAGGCATGTCTTTATAGGACATAATCGTCTGGGCAATGTCTGCCGCCAATAAATTTGGATCATTAACCAAGGGTTGTCCCGACCTGCTGCCATGCCCCGAATACTCTATCGGTATGACTTTTATATGGCTATGTTCACAGGTCTCGGCCATTACCGGCTGCCATGCGCGATAGATCGCAGAGCTGCTGCCGGCTGGTGGTAGACAAAACAGGTGATAACAGTTATTCATTGACATCATATTTACCCAGCTTTATATCTCTATGTTTCACCATCTATAGTGTCTGTCTTCAAATACAGGAGCGAACTGTACACAGGAAAAATAACTTTTAATCAAGCGGTTTTACAGCAGCGTCTCTTTTTATTTAGATTCGACTGTATCAACCCTATAACGCGATAGATTGTGTCGGCTGCCAGATCGTCGCATCACGATGCGTCACAAAAACCACCGTAGCAGACAAGGCGCGAATGCTATCGGCAATGACCTTTTCGATTTGTTCATCTAAAGCCGATGTCGCTTCATCTAATACCAAAATGGGCGCTTTTTTGAGTAATGCGCGTGCCAGTGCGACGCGTTGACGCTCTCCTCCTGATAAAGCTGCGCCTTGCTGACCCACGGACTGATGTATCCCCTCAGGGGTACGATCAATCACAGACTCCAGCCTCATTTTTCGGGCAATGCTGTCAATCTCAACGTCTGATGCTTGCGGATTGCCAATACGGATATTCTCAGCCAGAGTGCCTGTAAATACGATGGGATCTTGAGGGACATAGGCGATATGCGCCGCCAGATCTTCATATGCCATGTCACTGATCTTTACGCCGCCGAGCAAAATATGACCGTGTTCAGGGTCATCAAAGCGCATCAATAACTCAAGCAAGGTGCTCTTACCGCTGCCGCTCACACCCGTGACCCACACTCGATTGCCTTCTGGAATGTCAATATTGATGTCTTTTAAGACGGGTGCATGACTTACCTGACGTATACTTAGCTGATAGTCAGCAGTAGCAGATTTGAAAAGGGCAGGCTCAGGCAGCGTTGGTGTATTGATCGCCTGCTGATAATTCTGTAAAGAGGCTTTTAAATCATTAATACCCAAACCTGCCACAGCCAGTTCATCAAGTGGGGCGGCTGCACGACCGACCAAAACCAGTACCGCCAAGATCATTACCGCACTACTGCCACCTGTGATAATGAGGTAAGCGGCCATACCAGCTATAGGTAACACGGTAGCTAGGTTTGAGACAAACACAGCCATGGCGGCAGCGTGGTTGGTGCTTTTTAAGGTATCTTCTTGAATACACCAGCGCTGCTCAATACGGGCGATGGCGCGTTTGGGCCCTGCCGCTGTTCTTAATAACTCCATATGATCTACCAATTCAAGCGTGGCTTCTGCGGTGCTGGCTTCTGCCTTATGCCGATTGTTATCAGCACGACTTAGCGCCCGCTGTGATAAAAATTGGACGATCAGAGACAATATCAATAGCGCTGCCGCCACTAATGCCAGCGTCAACCCTGCAACCATGCCAATCCCAAAGATTAAAAATAAGGGGATACAGGGCGCATGCAAGAACTTTTGCAGCTGATGCGCGGGGATACTCATAAATCCTGGTATACCTTGACCAGCAATGGTTGCAACCTGAGCACGATGCTCATTGGTAAACCAAGACAGCTTGGTACGCGAGAGAGCTTGACCCAGCGCCGCGTACAAGTCGCCCGCCAGTCGCACACCAGTTAAGTAACCTGAACGATTGACCAATACGGTAGCAAAAATGGCGGCACAAGCGGTGACTAAGACCCATTTGGGTGACCATTGATTGACAATACCTAGTGCCAGCGCGGTATAAGCAATGGCTTCTAAGACAGCAACCGCTATCCAGCCTACCCCTACTGTCATCAATCGTCTACGCGCAATCGCTGGCAATGACGGTGTCGGCTTTTTGTGTGGTGTGTCTAGGGTAATACTCATGACAAGCGCTCCAGATCAGTATTGGGTATCAGCTCTAGTCGAGCATCTGTTTGATCGGCCAATGCCTTATCATGCGTCACCATAATGATGGTCTTTTCTTGATTGTGTGCTTCATCTAGCAAGGCTGTTAGCACTTTTGTAATCCTCGCGTGATCCAAAGCGCTGGTGGGTTCATCAAGTAGAATGATAGGTGCTGATGATAAAAATACGCTGGCAAGACCGATACGCTGACGTTCGCCGCCTGAGAGCGACTGAGCATCGGCGCTCAGATCCACGCTCAGCTGAGCGCACTCTAGTGCCGCGTTAAGCGCGTGATCTGTAGCATTCGGGGCAAATAGTAGTAGGTTGTCTTTGACGGTTGCAGGCAGCACATCACCCCCTTGCGGTACGAACAATACGGCATTATGTCTGGTGTGTTCATCCAGCTTGGCTATGTTTATGTTTGCCAGCTGCACCTGTCCGGCGTGCAATGGCTCAAAGCCTGCCAATATGCGCAGCAGCGTCGTTTTACCCGCGCCGCTGGGCCCTGTGATGGCAGTGACGGCATTTGTCTTAAACGTATGCGTCAGCCCGTCAATAATCTGGACATTATTGATCACCATCTCAGCGTCTGTAATTTTTAGCGTGAACGGCGCTGATAGCTGCGTTATTTGACCCTTGGGTAATATGGGTTGTTGTAATAATGCAATCAGCCGACTTGCCGCGGCTTTACCAGCACCAACATAATCCAGCCCATGCCCCAGACGTAACGCGGGACTGACCACGGCGAGACTGAAAAACAAGATCGTGGCTAGCACTGAGGTGTCGTAGTCATAAGCAATCAGATAAGCAATCGCAAATGTCGCTACCGCTTGTAGTAGTGCCACGGCCATACCTGCGAGCGTCGCCACTTTACTCACCCACATGACCAAGCTGTCTGTAAAGCGCTTGGTGGCATCATGATAAGCAGCCAGCGCCCCCGACTGTTGACCGTAGATACGATTGACGCGGATACCACGTGCATAGTCATCTACAGCGGAGATAACCTCGCCCACCACCTGCATGCGCGCAGCACCATCACGCGCTGTCACGCGCGGCACAATGACTAGATAATATAAAGACGCGATCACACCTGGCAGTAAGACCCACAGCGCCACAGCGCCTGCCACACTCACCAATATAACAATAGATACCAGCGGTAAAATCGCAAAGCTTGTCACCTCTGAGGGCAGATGCGCCACCATATGATGCAGCGTCGCAATATCTTCTGACACCAAGCGCCGCAAGGACTGATCGCCTTGCTTGGATAATGTGCTGGCAGGCAATCGGGTCACGTGATTGGCCACTTGCCGCCGCAATCTTGCAGAAAACGCCGCTTCTGCATCATGAGCCAGCGCCGAGGCGGCGGCGGCAAACAAAGCACCTAGCAACCACAGCCCCACAGCCGCAATCACCCACGGTAATGCGATATCATCGATTAATTTGACCAAGCACCACAGCGCCCCAAGCATGGCCAGACCAGATAAGGACGAGGACAGAACGCCAATAGAGAGCTTGGGGAGTGCAGGACGTAAAGCAGGCATGATTACAGGGTCAGTCATCAAGCTGCGCAATGTTAACTTGCTCATTGATTTCTCCGATGACCGCGGTTGGTTTGTTCCATAAATTAAATCCAGCGCGCTTATTTACCAATATGATTGGTTGTCAGCATGATTAGAAAAAGGTAGCGGTCAATAGGTTTGATCGCTTTGCACTCAAGGTTAGGTAGAGCAGTGATATTAAGATTAAGTGGTACTAAGACCGCATTAGCTGAGCTGTAAACGCTCTTGTAAGCTTGCGACCACATCTTTAATCAAAGCATCAATCTTATGACTGTCTTTATGATGTGCGGTCGCAATCAGATGGGCATGACCCTCAGAAACAGCAAGGCTATGCTTTTTCCACACTGCCTCAGCGGGGCACGGAAACACCACAGTGATAGAGTTGGGGTTGCGCCATGCATCAACCCCGGCTGCTTGGAATTGATCAACCGCGTATTGAGCCATTTTCAGACAGCGTTGAATACGTTGCTGCCACTGCTGTGCTGAACGATTATGAATAGCCGCCCACATAAATAGTACGGAGTGACCATTTCGAGAGCCACTAATGGTTTGATCGCGGGCGCAGATATAGTCGATATCCACGGCGATACGATCAACGTTTTTACGCTTTGCCACCACAATACCGCATGGCACAGGCGAGCCAATCATTTTATGTCCAGACACACTGATAGAGTCGATACCATCGCCAAATGAAAATGGCTGCGGACAGTCCACAAAAGGCAAAATCATACCGCTGAGCGCCGCATCTGCATGCAAATAGTAGTCCTGACGACGGATGCCAACGTGCTCTAATTGCTGTTGAATGATTTTTATATTGTCTACCGCCCCTGACATGGTCGTACCAATATTGGCGAAGATGATAGGGTTTTTGTCCCCATTGCGCTGCACCTGATGAATCAAATCATCGTAATCGATTTCACCATTTTCTAAAGACGCAATAACACACGACTTCATACGCAGCAGTTTGGCAATCTTTAAGACTGAATAATGCGTCTCTTTGGAGTAGTACAACGTGGCATGGGGAAACAGCTC
Source organism: Psychrobacter sp. FME5 (assembly GCF_014861375.1). Taxonomy (NCBI): domain Bacteria; kingdom Pseudomonadati; phylum Pseudomonadota; class Gammaproteobacteria; order Moraxellales; family Moraxellaceae; genus Psychrobacter; species Psychrobacter sp. FME5. The sequence continues at coordinate 87,829 of NZ_RRYX01000001.1, forward strand.
TCTTGCTAAATAGCAGCAGAACATGTTCCCTTCTGTCCCACCATTAGTGACATAGCCCCAGCTGTCCTTAAAAGGTATTTGAAACAAATCGGCATAGTAATTCATCACCTCTTTTTCAAATGCAAATGAGTTCAGCGCATAGTTACTGGGTGCGTCCCAGTCGCCGCAGTTATTGAGGGAAAAATTAAAAAATCGATACAAAGCAGAATAGTCGAAGTCTGCAGATTCAGGATAGCCAACATTAAAATACTGATTTTTTAGGCAATAATGCCAAAAATCATTAAGACGTTCTTGACAAGTAACAGATAGCATCACATTCATTCCCACCAAAGATTGGGTTACATATGGGTGTTTTTTACGATTAAAAATTAAACTAAAGTAAGTTTAATTTTATTAGATACGTACTTACAGACCATTAGTCACCGCTGCATTTTTTTGTCAGTCAATTATAAGTAAAGGCTTTGGAGCCTTGTCATGAATAGGCTATTTGGGTATGGCTGAATTCACAATCTTGACAAGAGTTCTGATTATAATGATAATGATAGTGATAATCAACCTCATTTAAGAATTAAGATTCTGATTGACCTATCAGCGCTTAGCACGCTGGTATATTTTGGTAGGTTTTATTTGTGCATACCCTCTTTACATATATACCTCTTAACACAAATGAGGTTTTTATTAATTTTTATTCAATAGGACAAATCATGTTGGCACAGAATTCTACAGCACACGTACAGCCGCCTATGCCAGTCAGCGACTACGAAGAACATATTTGGATGCTACAATTACAACAACCTGAACAGGTTATTCGACATAGTGAGGCTTGGCGGCTGAGTAGTGATATCGATGAGGGAATATTACGCCAAGCGATTAAAGACACTATCGAAGAGATACCTGATTTAAATGTCAGATATCGTTTTAGTGATGATGGAGACTTGTATAAATACCAATATGAACAATCTGAGTGCTGCTTACAGACGGCTAGCATGGCTATTACCGATATCCCTACCTATATATCCAAGCTCAAGGATATGCCATGGAATGCGGCGCTTAACCCACCTTTTGATTCATTTATTGTACATACTGAGTGCGATACTGTTCTTATATTGGCGCTGCATCCCATACTTGATGAGACCCATCAACTGGCAAATATTACTGGTATCATACAAAACCGCTATCATCAGCGGATGCCGCAGGATGCTACTCTGAGCTGGACAGCCATTGAAGCGCCAGTATCAACTCCCAACACACAAAAAAGCGCCTCAGAGCAGGCGCAAAATCAAGAAGTGCGTACTGCCATTATCCTTGGCGAATTTCGCGCTGCGCTGGCAGAGCCTGAGATGACGGCAACAGATGATTTCTTTGATTATGGCGGTCACTCCTTATTGGCCACTCGTATTATTGGCAAGCTTGCCCAGTCTCATGGTATTGACATTGGTTTTAACGATTTTTTTAAATCACCCTCAGCTGCCGCTCTTTCCAAGCATGTGAGCGTCAATACAACGGATCACACGACCGAAACACCAACAGCAGCGACTGACGCTACCGTCTTTCAAGAACAAGCTCCGCTGACATTGGCGCAGCAGTTTTTGTGGCATGCTTATACGGCCTATGAGTTTAGTCCGATATACAATCTACCCTTTGCTGTCGCTTTTTCTGAGGCGGTCGATGAACAGATTCTCTATCAAGCTTTTAGCGACATCATCAAACGTCATGCCAGTTTGCGTACGACCTTTCACACACAGAACGATGTAACGATACAGCGCATTGTGCCTGTCTCAGAGCTGGATAAATATCAATGGTTTTGGTTTAGTGAAGACAGTCAAGGCGTCACCCTAACTGATGAAGCCGATTATCAATTTGACCTCGCCTCTGAGTTGCCATTAAGAATTCGCTTTTTGCAAAGCCCAGCATCTGAACCACAAGTATTGTCCTTACTGATACATCATATGATTATTGATGAGTGGTCATTAAATACCATCATGGCAGACCTCTCTCAGGCTTATCTGTCTCGATCGCTGCATCAAGAGCCGCAGTGGAATACAAGCGCAGGCAATATCAATGATTTTTCCCTATTGCAACAGCTGCAAGGTATAAACCAACAACATGTCAATTATTGGACAGACAAGTTACGTGACGCTCCTAAGGGCTTTACGCCGCCTGACCCAGGTGCCACTATCACGTCAAATGAAGTATCAACCAACGCGCAATGCATAGAGCTGGATCTGGGTACAGCGGCCTATCAGACAATATCCGCCTTTGCTCGGCAACATGGTTCGTCCTTATTTGCGACTATATATACAGCGATTGCCTTGTCTTTACACAAGCAAAGTGGGTTAGATGATATCGTTATTGGTACGTCTGCCTCTGGCAGAACCGATGCCGAATTCTTCGATACGGTTGGTTATTTTACAACGATGGTCGCACATCGCATCCAATTCGATACTGAGCAATCAATTGAATCGCTACTCAACGATATTACGTTTACCATCAATGACTCTATGCGCTATGCAGACATTCCGATTGATATTATTCAAAAATCACTGGGAATGTCCCCTACCGATGGCTTACTCTTTGATGTCTATATACACATTCATTCAAATAATGCCTTAAATGGCGCGTTAACTGCTCCTAATAATAAAGCGATAAACTATCAACAAATACCACCGAAAAAAGATATCTCGATGTTTGGGTTACATTTTGAGATTATGGATGACGTATTTGAAGAAGATCAGCATGCTTTGCGCATAGTGACCACCTATCAACAAGACCGCTATTCTACGGCGCTGGTAGAGAGTATTTGTGATAAGGTCAGTCAGATATTAGAGATACTAAATACGACCAACGGCAGTGATTGTAAGCTCGGTCAAGTGCTACTCTGATGCGATTTAAGAGCGCAAATTTACACGCGATTTTTGATATATTGGTATATGCAAACTTCTTCATAATGGTGCTGTATTTTTCAATGCGATTGGCGATAAATTATATCAATCGCCCAGCTAAGGTCATTTGATTCTTTCTCGTTCGTTAAAGACGCAATACTCACTGTCCTTACAAGATCACTCCAAAATTTCTGAATTTAGAAGAACAGTGGCTAATATCGTAGAAGGCAAGGATTCTCGCTTGTTTGTGATATATAGCCTCTGCTCTATTTATCACTGTGATGCGGCCATTGAGTATACACAGCGCCTAAAATAGCTATCTGATAAAGTAAAACAAAAAATACTCATAGTCATGAGAAGCTACTTTGAAAAGCCGCGTACGATTCTTGGCTGGTTCATGAACTAATTTGCAATATACCTGTGCTATTCTTTTATTTTAATATGCCTCCTCGTGAACCTCATTTTAGGTAGCCATAAGTTAAATTGACGGTGCCCGATGATAAGTTCATGGGATTATAATTATATGATAAACCCTTATTAAGGTTGGTTGATGATCGATTAATTCTCATACATACTACCTATTCATAAAGTCATCTTCATCACCACTAATACAGTTACTAGCTGAGCTGTCTTAAGGAATTAATATAAAGAACTATCATTGATTCTATTGTATTTGTAATCAAGCTTAACGTATTAAACCATGTAGCTAGTTAACCCGTTTGATGAACTTGTTCTGCTCATCGTTGCTAAGCTTATTACCTTCATAATGCACATTAGGTGCAGAAGTATTCGCCACCAAGTGACAATCAGCTCAAAGTCAAAGCAATAACCCTTCTGGATGCCTATTACTCTATATCATTGATAAGAACCTATACAAGTTCTGACAATGCTCCTACTTGGCACCTCAGTAAGTCCAATTCTATATACACCTTATAGATGCTAATATTATAGCTAACTACGTTGTAATACGTTTTTGTTTAGAGTCACCAAAATAGCCCTCCAGATTAGTGAAACATTCATTGGTCTTTTCTCACATCTCTCGCTCTTCCTGAGATACCTTAATCTAAAGCATTGAGTTGATACCTTCCAAATTTGTTCGACCTTTATCCATTAGCTACATTGATAGAATGACTGACTCTAATATTACTGCTGACTTGAGTAAATCTAGCTAGCTCCGACATAGTCGGAGCGCTTCACCAACGATTATCCAGTATTACGCAGACCTGCTGCCAAGGCATTGATACTACGTATTAATGGGTCTTCAACGGCAAGGTTGCCATGGTTAACATCACCTGTCGCCTCTTTTTGTCTGGCACGCTTTAACAGCTCGATTTGGATATAGTTAGTTGGATCTAAATACGCATTTCGCCATTCAAGGGAAGCCGAAAGACTCTGCTGATGCGCCAATAACGATGTCTGATTAAGCAAAGCGTTTAAACCTGAATAGGTCAGCTCGTGCTCGTCAGTCACCGCTTTCATAATCTGTTCACGTAAAACCTCATCGTCACATAACTGGCTATAAGCCTGAGCAATACTCATATCAGATTTGGTAAACGCCATTTCAATATTGCTAATAAACACGTTAAAGAATGGCCAGCAGTCATTCATCTCCTTCATCAAATCTTCATCATCGATGACGCTATGTAAAGCACTGCCGACACCATACCAAGCAGGCAGTGTAAAGCGTGCTAATGACCAACCAAATACCCAAGGAATCGCGCGCAAGGTAGTCTTACTTGGCAGACCTTTGTTACGGTGCGCTGGACGTGAGCCGATATTTAATAAAGAGATTTCTGCTACTGGCGTTACTTGGGAGTAGAACTGATAAAACCCTTCAGTATGATCAGTCAGCTGACGATAACGCTGTTCCCCCGCATCGGCTAAACGTGCAAAGAGCGCTTCATAATTTGGCAATTCAGGCGGTTGCACCACAAACCTTGATGAGCAAGCTTTAAGCGTACCAGTGATGCCCATGGTGAGCTCAAATACCGCCGTATCAGTGTTGGCATATTTGGCATAAAGAACTTCGCCCTGCTCGGTTACTTTAATTTGTCCGTGCAGTGTCCCCGCAGGTTGCGCGGCAATCGCTTTATGTGTTGAGCCACCACCACGACTGACAGAGCCACCGCGACCATGAAACAAGCGGGTTTTGATACCATATTCATCAGCGATACGGTTAATGGTTTGCTGCGCGCTATAAAGCTGCCACGCAGAAGTAATAATGCCGCCATCTTTTGAAGAGTCTGAATAACCTAACATGATTTCTTGGGTGTTATCTGAGTGTTGTAGCAGCACTCGATATAGCGGGTTATCTAAAACGGCAGGTAGAATCTGATCGATATTTTTAAGGTCTTCGATGGTCTCAAACAACGGCGCAACGGGTAAGTCAGCAGATAACTGCCCCTTATCATCAATCTTACATAAGCCTGCAAAGCGCATCAGTAGTAAAACTTCTAATAATTGGCTGGCATTATTGGTCATCGAGATAACATAACTGCCAAAAGTGTCTTGTCCAACCAGTTTGCGTAATGTGGCCACCGAGTTCATCAAGGCCAATTGTTCGCGTGTTTTATCACTCAAGTTATCGGTGTAAATAAGCGGTGTGCCCGGCTTTTCAAGTAAGCGCGTGAGCCACTCTTGGCGCTCGGTTTCACTAAGGGTTTGATAGTCTGGCAAATTAGAGGCATTGGCAAAAATATCAGCTATCACCTCACTATGATAAGAGGACTCTTGACGAATATCGAGCGCTGCTAGATGAAAACCACAGGTTTTGACCAGACGAATCATATCTAGCAATAAGCCTTCGCCATGTGCCTTGTCGTGAGTATTGACACTTTTTCGGATGATGCGTAAATCTTCTAACAACTCTTGTGGGTTGGCGTAAGCATCATGGGCAGCTTCAGGATCTGTACCTTTGCTTTGAATGTGGCGATTGGTCGCTTTTATTTTGGCAAGGATAATCGATAACAATCTTCGGTACGGCTCATTACCGTAATCATCAAGATTATAATCAAAGACTCGTCTGTCGAGCTCAACGTAACTTTCAATCTTTGCATACACTTCAGGTTCGATAGTAACAATCGTATCGCTATGAATAAGCTGGCGACGTAGTTTCTTGAGCAGCACTTGATAATGGCGCAAAACAGCATTGGCATGCATCAATACGGCCATTTCTGTGGTGTCATGAGTGACAAAGGGATTACCGTCTCTATCGCCACCTATCCAAGAGCCAAAGCTCATGAACGCCGGTAATGGATAATCTGTTAGCTCAGGATAGATATCAACAATAGCGTCTTTAATATTGCGATAAACCTTAGGAATGGCGTTGAATAAACTGGCATTGAAATAGTGTAAACCATTATTTATCTCGTCATAGACCAAAGGCTTACGCGTCCGTACCTCATCCGATGACCATAACAAATCGATCGTTTGCGCCGTTTGTTCTTTTGCTTGCTGGTAGGCAAAACTGTTTTCAGGAAGATTGTTTAAAGCATCGCTATGCGTAAAGAGACTTTGTAATAGATTCATGGTCGTACGGCGGCGTGCTTCAGTCGGATGGGCGGTAAATACTGGGATGAACTTTAGTTGCTCAATGAGCTCTTGCATTTGGGCGGGTTCAATATTGCGTTCACGACACTCAAGGAGCGTACGACGAAACGATCCTTCCCAGCTGTGCTCTGATTGCATACGTAAGGCTTGACGCTGCTCGCGTAAGTAGTTTTCTTCACTTAGATTGGCTAAGAAGAAATAGATAGAAAAGCTGCGTATGACATTTTTTAAGGTTTGATTGTCTAACGAGGCGATGAAGTCGATGAGTTGTTGCTGGTTCGCGTCGTTAGGCGCGCGTCGTTGTTGAATAAAACCTTGGCGTAGGGTTTCAATCGTATGGAGCGTTTGTTCGCCGCTCTGGCGAGAAATCGCATCCCCTAGAAATGATCCTAATAAGCTAATGCGCTCACGTAATACGTCGTTATCTATAGTCATCCTTGATCTCCTGATCAAATTCATTAAAAATAGTCGTGCCGTCTTAAATGTAGGTTCTCTATGGTGTAAGCCACTTAACCTATTTATGTGGATCTTGAAGCTCTCCCTGCTCATCAGCCTATACGTTGCCAGCTCTATGTATTAATCATTTATTTTTTGGTGATACTGGGTCAGCCAATTCTCTAAGGTATATACGTCTATCCCTGGTAAGTCAAAAATATTATGAGTTTCACTCTTATGCTTGATGACTAAACTAACGGCTTTAAATTTAACTATCCAGTTTTGCCAAACAGTCAGAATTAATATCAGCAATTGTTTTGGCACCAGTCAAGGTCATCGCGACGCGCATCTCTTTATCTAGCAGTTCTAGCAAATTACTTACCCCTGCACTGCCATCCGCCGCTAAAGCATAGATAAAGGCGCGCCCTAGCATGCAAATATCGGCTCCCAAAGCCAACATACGCACAATATCTAAGCCATTGCGTATGCCAGAGTCGGCTAAGATTTTAATCTCTCCTTTAACCGTATCAGCAATAGGAGGCAGCGCCCGTGCACTGGATAAAACACCGTCCAGTTGTCGTCCACCATGATTGGATACGACTATACCGTCTGCCCCAAAACGCACCGCATCTTTGGCATCTTCTGGGTCCAAAATACCTTTGATGACCATAGGTCCATCCCAGTATTCCCGAATCCAATCTAAATCTTTCCAAGAAATGGAAGGATCAAAATTATTACCTAGCCAGCCTATATAATCTTCTAACCCTGTTGGCTTACCTAAATAAGTAGAGATATTGCCCAGATCGTGCGGACGGCCATTTAGCCCTACATCCCATGCCCATTGCGGATGCGTCACAGACTGGAAGTAACGGCGCATAGCGGCATTTTTACCGCTCATGCCAGAGTGCATATCTCGGTAGCGTGCCCCTGGTACCGGCATATCCACCGTAAAGACTAGAGTCGAACACCCCGCCGCTTTGGCACGTTCCAAGGCGTTTTTCATAAAGCCTCGGTCTTTTAATACATAAAGCTGAAACCACATTGGACGGATGATTTTAGGCGCCACTTCTTCAATCGGACAAACCGAAACCGTCGACATGGTAAACGGAATGCCTTTTTGATCGGCTGCCATAGCAGCTTGCACCTCCCCGCGACGTGCATACATACCTGTCAGACCCACGGGTGACAAAGCTACAGGCATAGATAGGGTTTCATTAAATAACTGCGTCTCTAAGCTCAGTTGTGACATATCATTCAGTACACGCTGCCTAAGGGCAATTTGTGATAAATCTTCAACATTACGTTTTAAGGTATATTCCTCATAAGCACCGCCATCTATGTAATGAAATAGAAAGGGTGGCAGTCGGCGCTTGGCAGCAGCCCTGTAGTCGTTTGGAGATGAAATAATCATATGCTTACCTTTTTTATCCTAAATTTGTACTCATGCTTCAGCATAAAGCTCAGCCCACACTAACTATTACACACAGCACGAGCAGTTGCGTTTATTTTTTGATGTTTTACCAATGCCAGGATTAAAGGTATTGGTTGGGTCTAAGCTTTTATAGAAGTTCCGCAAATCAGGTTCTGCTTCATATAAGTGCCCGACATTATGTTCAGCAGGATATTTTGCGCCACGTTGATTCAACAGCTCTAGCATCATCGTTTTCACATATTGAGCGTCACTACCCTTTTTCAAAATATAGTCTTGATGAAACACATAACAAAAGAAGTGTCCGTAATATAACTTCATTTCTAAATGCTGTGTAATTGCTTCAGGTAGGGTTTCAAGCCACTCTAATTCATTACGGGGTATAGCAATATCGAGCGCTAATATCTCGCCTACTTCTTTTTCATGGATGACCTCATATCTTAATGCTGCACCGGCGGCTGCGAAACGGTTCAAAAAGGCACTTTCTGACTCTTCTTTACTACATTCAAAATAGCTACCGCTTTTTGATGCCGCAAAAAATGACTGCAAAAATTCTTGTGCTTCCACTATCCCATCATCGCTCATTTTTATTATGAGGTGATGCTCGTACTTATCACGGTACGCCAGCATGCGCTCAGGTAAATGTTTTGGAAATAAGTTAGCTATAAACTGCATGACTTTATCGGTGAAATGCTTTGGCATCCACGACCACTTATGAAATTTAGCGTCAATAGCGCCTTTAATAGAGAATAATCTTGGTAAGGCATCTGTACCAAGATGCTTGATACTTAAAAAAGTGTCTTTACCGTATTTAGCGGATACATCAAATATATCGCGATGCATATATTCGCCAACTTCAGGAGTATTTTTGAAAGTTGATAGTATCTGCCTTCTTAACTGGGCAAGCTCGCTGACACTATTACTGCCTATATAGAAAGCTTTCTCTTTTGTAGCGGTTGGATAAGTATCTAGGCGTACTGCAAATACCGCCAACTTGCCCGCACAGCCACTGGCTTCATACAGTCGGCGCTTATCAGCATTAAAACGGCTTGGCGTACTTGCATCAATATCTTTTACTCTGGCGATATATTCTTTGTCTGATGCCATCTTGCCACTGTCAGGTAGCTTTCTCTTATCAAAATTACCATTTTGCAATCTCGTCAGTATTTCTTCCGGGGTATCCCCTAGCACCATATCTAGGTGGTTGACCAACACCAATTGACCTTGTTCGTTAATCTGCGCAAACAAAGCCAGCTCAGTGTAAGCAGGGCCTCTTTTCACCAAGGACCCTCCCGAGTTATTAGAAATACCACCAATAATAGACGCCCCTAAAGTCGAGGAACCAATGACCGAATGCGGCGCTCTATTCACCGCATTCAGCTGACTTTGTAATTGGTGTAGCGTCACCCCAGCCAAACTGATTACTTGCTCATTATCATTTATCAAATATAATTGATCTATTGCCAGCGTATTAATGACCACCACAGGTCTATCATAGTCATTACCGCTTGGCGTTGAGCCTTCGGTTAGGCCTGTTTTTGCCGCTTGCATGATAATAATGCAGTTACCTTCAACGCATACTTCTAGGCAACGCCAAATCTCCAGCAAGGTTTGTGGAAACAAAACCGCTAAAGCGTTACCACCACCAGAGCGCCATCCCATTCTATAGTATTCGTTTTTCTCTAGATCAGCTTGAATATTGCGAGCGCTTAGTACGTCTGTGAGCTTATTAAGGACTTGATCAGGGCTGAGTATATCCTGAGAAGACATGTCTGCTGAAGAGATGCGACCCTCCTTATCTAGTGATGGTGTGTCATTCATGATGTTAGAGGACCTTGGTAACTAAAAATATAAATGGCGGCCATGACGATGATGCCACAGAACAACACATAATATAGAGTAGGTAAAATAGTACGCCGAAGCGTCGCGCCCTCCATTCCAAGTAAACCCACCGTTGCGGATGCAGCCACTACGTTGTGTATGGCAATCATATTACCCGCTGCCGCACCAACGGCTTGAGAGGCTATGATTAAAGAAGGTGAAATACGTAGGCTCATCGCCGCTTCATACTGAAATTGACTAAACATCATGTTAGAGACGGTATTAGAACCCGCGATAAAGGCTCCTAGTGCACCAATCGTAGAACTAATTAATGGAAAAGCGTTGCCAAAAGTACCCGCAAACAACTCAGCACTTGCGACTGGCATACTCGCCACATCGGATAAGTTGACCCCTGAATTGATAAAGATTCTGACCATCGGAATCGTAAAGACCAGTACAAACCCAGCCGCTAAGACCGTTTTGGTTGATTCTTTAAAGGCATTATTTAGTGCACTACCTGGTTGTTTGGTTTGCAGAGCAGCGGCAACCAAGGCGCTTATTATTAACAAGCCTCCAGGTAAGTACAGAGGACTAAAGCTAGCGCTTATATCTACCTCACCTAAAACAGACGTAAAATCTAACGTCGCAGTGGTTAGTAAGGATTCAAATCTAGCAAACACTCTTGAACAAACCAACAAAAGCGCAACGAGCAAATAAGGGAACCATGCCATAACCGCAGACATCTTTTTACTGGTTAAATCCAGCGTCACATCTTCCTTACTGACCACCAACTTACCCATCCATTCGCTTGGCCAGTTTTTTTGAGGTTCAAAGTCCCATGTCGTTTTTGGCACTAAGAACCCTCTTTTGGCAGCGTTTACAACAATGGCGATGCTCACTAAACCCCCAACCAGTGAGGGAAACTCAGGCCCTAAAAAGACACCCGTTAAAATATAAGGAATCGTAAAGGCCAAACCGGCAAATATAGCAAATGGCCAAATAGCGAAGCCTTCTTTCCAGCTTTTATTTTTGCCAAAAAAACGTGTGAGCATCATCACCATAAAAAGGGGCATAAACGTCCCAATGACACCGTGAATCATAGCGACCTGACTGGTTATAAGCTGCAAAAAGCTATCCCACTGTAGCCCTTCTTGTGCAAGCCGAGCGCTAATGGCTGCGGTATCTAAGCCCTTACTTACCCCTATCACAATAGGCGTGCCGACTGCCCCAAAGGATACCGGTGTACTTTGTATCATCATTCCCATTAATACTGCACCCAGCGCCGGAAAGCCTATCGCCACCAGTAAAGGAGCGGCAATAGCGGCAGGTGTACCAAAACCAGAGGCGCCTTCAAGAAAGGTGCCAAAACACCAGGCAATAATAATGGCCTGAACCCGTCTATCTGGCGATACGTTGGTAAATCCAGCACGAATAACGGCAATGGCACCCGTATGCTTTAAGGTATTCAATAAAAAAATAGCCCCAAAGACTATCCACAATACCGAAACCGTAATGACCAAACCTTGAATGATGGATGAGGACACTCTAGTGAGCGTCATATCCCATATAAAAATAGCGAGCGCCGCGGTAACGGCTAAAACTATCGGCATTGTTTTTTTGGCTGACCATTGCAAGCCTATCAAAAAAATACCAGAGAGAACGATTGGCAGTAATGCCAGTAGGCCATATATTGTTTGATTCAAAATCATAACATCCTTTTTTATTGTTTAATCTTCCTTGAACCAAGTCATCAAAGCCTTATTTGGACAGCTATATGATGACTAAGTTGTATTAAATATTCACAAACAGGGACTGTTAATTTGCTAAAGCTGTCTTGCAGAAAAAACCGAGCACGACTTGCGACAGTTTTTGGCGCAATGTTCAAAACGTCCTAAAACAGTCTACGCCTTGTTAATTAATTGATATATTGCATCAATGGACAATGTCATTTTCTTTTTTTGCTATAATCTAACCCGTATTACACCAATTGGAGCACAAGTATGGTCAAAGCTGACGATATGGTTTTATTCGTCCAAGTTGTTGATGAAGGGTCGTTTTCTAAGGTCGCTGAAAAGATGTCATTAACCAATTCAGTAGTGAGCAAGCGCATTGCAAAACTAGAAAAAAACTTAAATACTCAGCTACTTTATAGAAGCACTAGAAAGTTGAGCTTAACCGATGCAGGGAGGACGCTGTATGACAAAGCTAAAATTGCTAAACTTGCCTTTCAAGAAGCAGAAGATGCGGTGACGGGTTACGGTGAGGATATGAGAGGCACTATACGTATAACCATGCCTGTGGTCTCTGCGAATTTGATATTGAGCGAATCGATTGCCGAATTCTGTGAACAGCATCCTGAAATCTCAGTAGATTTACAAATTACCAATCGCTTGGTTGACTTGATAGAAGAAGGCTTTGATTTGGCAATAAGGACCGCTGAGCTTGAAGACTCATCGCTCATTGCAAGGCGCCTGATAGATAGCCAATGGGTGATATGTGCGACGCCAGATTATTTAAAGCAATATGGCATCCCTCAAACCCCTGAAGAATTACAGTATCATGAGTGTTTGGTCTATAAGTTTGATAATACCTCGAATAACATATGGCCCTTATATATAGATGGTACAGAGCAATTAATGCCTGTCCAAGGCCGGTTTTATAGCAATCATTTGAGTGCGATTAAACAAGCCACGCTTAGCGATTTAGGTGTCGCTTTTTTGCCCCAAGCGCTGGTCTATGAGGAAATACAGCAAAATACACTTACGCAGATTTTGCAACGGTTTACCCGAAAAAAACTGGGCATGTATGCGGTTTATCCTAAAGCTAGACAACCAGATCAAAAGTTAAAACTGCTCGTTGCACATTTGCGAGACTCATTACATCGGAAACAGGCTTACTATTGCTAAGTAATAGTAAGCCTGTTTCCGATGTACATAAGAGAATGAGTGAAATCAAAAAGCTAATAAGAGGCTGTTATTACTCGCGATATAGCTTGAGTAATTTAGGGGATCACGGTGTATTTGATACTGTACATTGAGAAAATTTTTATAAGAGATTGACTCGATATTAGATTTTGCTATACCAACCGAAATACTGATTCACTTATCAGCCGTATTAATAGTCTTAGGACTAAGAGAGTTACGCTGTAAAAAAAGAATACTTACTAAACTTAGCTTTTTTCTTCTCACCGGCGAAGAATCGCACTTCTTCTGCACTTAACAGCTCATTGGCTGAGTCTTCGTTGAATAACCGCAATAATCTCCGCATAATATGCATTGAATAGTATGGTTAATCACCGCATTAAATTTAGACATTACGAGCCTTTCCTAAAAAGTGTGTAACTGCTTATAATCCACTAACAGGAGAATAAGCAATGACTAACCAATCTGACATCAAGAAACTGGCTGAGCAAATGGCCAGCAGCATGAAAAGCTTCG
>NZ_RRYX01000200.1:0-2153 GCF_014861375.1 Psychrobacter sp. FME5
ATTACCCCCATTTGGATTATTCTTTAGGGGTGACAACTATCCTGCCATAGGGGGTTAGGGTGTATTTACACCAGTCGTAGAATATATCGCCATTAATATTTTTATCAAAGTAATCAAGCGCAAACAGCATCTTTTTATATAAAGCACCAATAACATTGGTTCGCTTTTTTGCTTGCCAGTTGTAGCGATCAATGCAAGGCTTTCCTATTAGTGCATAGCCGTAAGGGCGAATAGTGTCAGCCTCAAAGCCGCTTTCATCCATATAAATAATGGGATAGCCTTGCTTCATAAAACGATCAAGCTTACTTTGATATTCCGCTCTTTTGATCGGACATGATTTTGGATGTTCTAAGGTCTTTTTTTGACTGATGCCAAGACGCTTTAAGGCCGACTCAATGCCTGACTTACTGCAACCTAAACGATGTGCTCGCTCGTACATATAATCGTCTGGATACTGCTTAACATCTTTCAATAATGCTTCATTTGATATTTTAGTCGGTGCTTTATTTCTAGTCGTTTTAGCAACTAAGCTCTGCTGCCAGCTGTGAATTGAGCTTGTGCTAAGCTGATAAAAGTTAGCAGCTTCTCGAATGGTCATGCCGTCTTTAATGCTACGCAGTACTTGCTTGCGAAAGTCGATTGAATAGGTCATCGTTTATTTCACTAGATGAATTAGTTATAAACATTGTATCGGTTTTATCTAAGATTGACTATATTATCCTATTCCATCAATTAATCGATGAGCAAAGTTTATCCATATCATAATAATAAGTATAATTATCCGAACTATCTTTTAGTACTGCATAGGTTTTTTGCTCTAAATTTTTGTAATCATAACCCATCAAGAATACAGTACCATTTTTCAAAACCGTTTTCTTATCATTGCACTCAATAATATATTGTGGACTAAGGTTTAAAACATCATCTTCATTGTTATATACTGTAAGGAAATTCACTTGTTCAATTTTTCCAATATGAACCTGCATGGGTAAATCATCGAATGCTCCAGTCTGTATACTTTCATGATTTTTATTTATTTCAGATAAGATATTATCACCAATCTCTCGATATTTACTGTTTAAATTTTCATCTATATGGACGACGACGAAATTTCTTTTAATACCATATACTGACGTTTTTCCAATAATTTTATCGATAGTTTTTGTTTCGTTATATCTTTTAATAAAATAATGATATTCTGTGGAGTCTGAAAGAGTGGTGAAGTCAGTTAATACATTTTGACTGTCAATGTTATTAACATACGTAAATCTCAAGGCTGTATCAGCATACGGTTTAATATCTTCTAAAATAATTTCTAGCTGATTTTTAGTTAATGACTTATAGCATTCAGTTGCTATAGAGCAGTCTGTCATACTTGACAATGAATCATTCTCAGCTTCAGTTTGAGTACTATTTATACAGCTACAAAGTACTATTATTGAAAGAGTTATTGTTATTAATTTCTCCATAAGAACCTCTTTATTGAAAAGATTTCAGTATTTCTGGTGAAGATTCTTCTAACCAGTTTTCAATGATTTTAGCATTTTTTGCCAATATTTCTCTTTTATTAGTGCCGTTGACAATCCATCTAGCTTGAACATAATCTATAGTTGAGCTATTGATGTAATCAGAAAGTTTTTTTCCAGTGAAAGTCCCTTCTTTCATTCCATAAATTATTATTGGCACAGAATGCTTATATTCGGATACTAGATCAGGGGATTTCACAAAATTAACATTCAGAATTTCAGTAAATCTCTGATAGTTTGTTTTTCCTGTTATCTGGATGAGTCCACGACCTCTATATTTAAAACCATCACCAGGTTTGTCATTTCCAAGCACTTTTGCTTTAGTTGGATTGTGCTCTATATCATATTCATTAAAATATTCTCTTGAACCTACTTCTGGTAGGTTGCTGAATAACATAATAGGGTTTGTATAGTCAGATGACCACAAAAATGTTATAAAATAAATCAATTAAACGATTACCAGTATAAACGACCATGACTTACTCCCTAGATTATCGCAAACAAGTTTTAAAAAGCTTAGATGAGGGCATGACCTTTGCCGAAGCTGCTGTTTTCTATGATATAGTCAATCTCACCTAAAAGTGTTATAAACTAATTATCAAACCCAATTGTTACCATAAACACTAT
>NZ_RRYX01000201.1:0-2116 GCF_014861375.1 Psychrobacter sp. FME5
TGTAAGGCGTTGCTTATTTTTTTCAACTATCTCCCAATTCTATACAGCCCCTAGTCAACTCTAAATAAAATACAATTTATTTTATTCACTTTGTTCAAGATCTTTTAATATGGCGCACTCTGCGTTTTCATCACCTGAGCAATGATCAGCAGAAATCTGTAATAAGTTCACCATATCTTGCAACTGAGCTGTTTTTTGGTTTAAGGTTTCTATATGTTGCAGTGTCAACTGTTTAACATCCGCACTCTGCCGATCTGTATTTTTCCGCAAATCAAGCAACTCTTTCATCTGTTTGGAAGAAAAACCTAAATCACGAGCCTGTCTTAAAAAGCATAAGTCTTTTATATCTTGATTAGAGTAGATTCGATACCCTGAGTTTGAGCGTTTCGCGGTATCAAGCAAACCGATTTGTTCATAATAGCGAATCATTTTAGGAGAGATTCCTGATTGCTCTGACGCTTGACCGATATTCATGACTTTCCTCCTGATAGATAAAGGGGCAAAGCCAAACGACTACTTTGAATCGCGACTTTAACCCTATCTTAATATAATCTATGCTTTAATTGCTGGCACCTGAAAATACTTTAAGCGTAAGGCATTACCTAGTACAAAAACAGAGGATAGCGCCATTGCGCCTGCTGCAAAAATGGGTGACAACAAAATATCAAATGCTGGATACAAAACCCCTGCGGCAATTGGAATAAGAGCAACATTATAGAAAAATGCCCAAAATAGATTTTGTCGAATATTTTTGATGGTGGCCTTACTTAAAGCAATCGCATTAGGAACCCCTTGTAGACTACCTGACATCAACACCACATCTGCTGCCTCAATCGCCACATCTGTCCCTGTCCCTGTCCCAATTGCCAGTCCGACATCAGCTTGAGCAAGAGCGGGCGCATCATTGATACCATCACCAACAAAAGCCACTCGTCCATATTGTTGTTGCAGTTGACGTATCGCATCTACTTTTCCATCAGGCAATACTTCTGCGACCACTTGATCAATATGTAGTTTTGCTGCAATCGCTTGAGCGGTATGGCGATTGTCGCCTGTAATCATTGCCACTTTTAAGCCCAGTTGATGTAAACCTGCAATAGCAGTATAAGTGGTGTCTTTAATAGGATCTGCAACGGCAATAATGGCTGCTAGCTTTTGGTCAATCGCGACATAAAGTGGGGTTTTGCCATCTTGTCCTAAGCGTGCTGCCTCGTTTTCAAAGGGTGTGACATCAAGCCCTAATTGCTGCATATAACGATCAGCACCAATGAAAATAACCTGACCTACCACTTCCGCTTTGATCCCTAGTCCGGGCACCGATTCAAAAGCGGTAATCGGTAATAAGCTGATATTTTGTTGTTCTGCGGCTTGAACAATGGCTACGGCAATGGGATGTTCAGATTTTGCCTCAACCGATGCCACAATACGCAAGACTTGTTTATGTTGAAACCCTTGTTGGACATGAAAATCTGTTAAGGTTGGTTTACCTTCAGTTAATGTGCCTGTTTTATCGACAGCAATAACTTTAACTTCCTGTAAAGCTTGTAATGCCTCACCTTTACGGAATAACACGCCCATTTCCGCCCCACGACCTGTACCAACCATAATTGAGGTAGGGGTTGCCAATCCCATTGCACAGGGACAAGCAATGATTAAGACAGCAACGGCATTAACGAGACTAAACGTCAAAGCAGGCTCAGGACCAAGAACAAACCACACAGCAAAAGTCAGAGCTGCTAAGAACATGACCATGGGAACAAACCACATCGTGACTTTATCAACCAATGCCTGAATCGGTAATTTAGCCCCTTGAGCCTGTTCAACCATACGAATGATTTGTGCCAACACCGAAGAGTCGCCAATAGCCGTTACTCGAAAATTCAATGTGCCATTTTGATTTACTGTCCCTCCTACCACTTGATCACCCACTTTTTTTTTGACAGGAACGGGTTCACCTGTAATCATGGATTCATCAATATAGCTTTACCCCACTCTCAACTTGAAATAAGCAAATCAAACTGAAGAGGCGGATTACCAAGTTTTTTATTGAGTACAAAGCACAGATTATGCGACAGAATCTTACGAATCAATCGATGAGACAAATGCCATAAATCTC
>NZ_RRYX01000202.1:0-2049 GCF_014861375.1 Psychrobacter sp. FME5
ACGATCTAAGTATAGCTTATTCTGAAATATCTATGCTAATTGATGACACGCCCTAAGTTAATAATAAAATTTTAAGTATAAACAGACAAATATCTTGAAATTAAGTTGGGTTTTGAGCAATAAATCTGTATAGTTCAAGTAACATTATAGATACATAGAAGGTAACGTGAAAAACTTAAATAAATTGGCATTAGTCCTATTATTAACCCCACTATTTGCGGCCTGCTCTAGTGGCCCTTCTGATAGCACTGTCGAGGGACTAATCGAAGCGCAGTATGAGCAAATGGATAGCGCAATGGATGATGTGGTGGCGGGTGCCGGCAACGATGAAATGGTACAGGCTATGAGTGGCATGATGGAAGGCATGATGCCAAAGCTTGAAAGCGTTGATAATATCAACTGTGATACCACTGATGGCGAAAATATCTATATGTGTACCGCTGAAGTGACGCAAAGTATAAACGGTAATAGCCGAATGAATAAAGGTAGCTTTCGTGTTTATAAAGTCAATGATGAGTGGGTGCTGGGTAATTAGAATCACAACTCGATATTTAAGCTAATCTTATAAAGGAATATATTTAGACATGCCTAATAGCACGCAACAACCTCACGTGAATATCAACAAAGATACTGGCAATAACACTGCTAACGCTCAAGAAAACCTTAACAGCACGGCTATACAAGCAACGAACACTCAACAGGACTCTACAAATATCGCCCTGTTAAATTGGCTAGGGTGTCTGTTTTTTGGTTTTATCCCGCCGCTCGTTATCATGCTGACAAAAAAGGACGATCCTTACGTTCAGTCGCAAGCTAAAGAAGCGTTGAATTGGTGTATTACCTTTTTCATCACTTATATTGTGCTGTGGATTGCAGTGATGATAGTGGGCTTTATCCTCGCTTTTATTTGGTCACCCTTGGCATTGTTACCGATGATGTTCTTATTCTTGTATCCCTTTGTACACCCTGTATTTTGTATCATGGGTGCGGTCAAAAGCTCTGCTGGTAAAGACTTTAGAGTCCCCTTTAATATTCGACTGATTAAATAATGTAAGGGGTAATGACAGATATTGCTTATAAAAAGATGCTAATGTGAATTGGTATCTTTTTTACTTGTTTAAGGCGCTAAGGATATTTATATGAATATTTATTTTTTCTCCAAAAAGGCAGGTAAGACGGCTATCCTATTTCTGGGACTGCTTGTATTGCTGCTTTTATCTTATCCAGCCTTGGCAAAAACTTATCAAATTCAAGATTTTTCTAACGACTATCATGCGGTTATTAAAACAACAAATAATGACGATAGTGACTCAAGTAGCGTCATAAATATTATTGACGCAAAAACCAAGCAAACCCTAATCAGCCAGCCAGCTATCCTTGATATAAAATATGAACTTGAGAACAATCAAGCGCGTCAGCTGGGCGAAAAGATCAGCGCCAATATCGTTAGTATCCCTTATGGCGAGCACAGCGTGCTGGTCTACGATGACTTTAACTTCTTATATTGACCTGACTGTATTAAAAAACCTCATTAAGGAAGATAAAATGCATATCGGCATCCTAACTCTGACTTTTTCTCTACCTGGTTGTAGCTCATTAAAAGAAAAACGCCAACGTATGGGCGGCTTACATGCACGCTTTGGCAATACGCCAAGCGTCGCGGTATGTGAGAGCGGCGAGCGTGATCGGCATGATGCGAGCGAGTGGACGTTTGTGATCGTCGGGCTATCTAAACGCGAGGTTGAGTCGCAGTGTAATCAAATCGAGGCGAAGATAGAACGTACGGTAGACGCGCGGATAATGAATGTAGAAAGGGAGTTCATATAGGTGGGCTTTATTGCAGGATGCTCCTTTCGCAGCGACTCTAATTAAAAAAATAAAGGGTGGTGTTCTAAAAAGTATGCTGGCATCAGACGTAGCCATAATTGATGTAAAAGAACACCATATCAAACACTTTGAAGTGATTATCGAGCTTCTTAGAGAAACAACAGGTTTTTCTAACCGCTCGTCTTAATCGGTGTCTAAGGCGACAGTTATTACCCTCTATAC
>NZ_RRYX01000203.1:0-1970 GCF_014861375.1 Psychrobacter sp. FME5
ATGATAAGCTTAAAGCCAGCTATGAGGCTGCCGTAATTCTCGCTTGTGTCTTTATCTGGCTGCCGCTGATTTGAATTCTATACAGCCCCTAGTTCAGGCAAACTACGTCGACCGCTACATTTGGCTTTATCATTTGATGAGGAGGTGGGCTGTTTGGGCGCGCCATTGATATTAGCCGACTTAAAAGCACGCGGTATCACACCTGATTATTGCATCGTTGGTGAGCCAACTAACATGGCCATGGTCGTTGCTCATAAAGGTATTGCTGTTTATCGCTGCCGCGTCCATGGCAAGTCTGCGCATTCATCATTAACGGCGCAAGGGGTTAATGCCATTAGCTATGCCAGCCAATTGATTGGTTATGTTGATACTTTGGCTGAAGAAATCAGTCATCGTGATGATAATGATCCTATATTTGATGTGCCTTATTCCACATTATCTGTAGGCACCATACAAGGCGGCACAGCGACCAATATTGTGCCAAATCTGTGTGAGTTTACCTTTGATTACCGGAACTTGCCACACATGACGCAAGAGGATATTGTCGCGCCAATTCAAGAAAAAGTTGCGGAATTAACCGCTCAGATGCAAGCACGAGCACCAGAAACGGGCATTGAGCTGATGCAAGAAGAAAGCGTACCGGCTATGACTGATAGCGACAGTGCCGAGCTACAACAATTAATCGTAGCGCTGACAGGTGATGATCAACGTCATAAAGTAGCGTATGCGACTGAAGGCGGGCAGTTTACCAATAGCGGTATTCCAACGATTATCTGTGGGCCTGGCAGTATCGAGCAGGCGCATAAAGCCGACGAATATGTTGCATTAAGTGAGATTGAGCGCTGTGACAGTTTCTTGCAGCGTCTCTTAGAGAGTTGTACTGCTAATACTAGCAAATAAACCGCGCAACCTAAGTAGTGATTGGTATAAAATACACCGTCTTTATGGCGGTGTTTATTTTTTTACGCATATTAGTTGAATTTTAAATAAGACAGTAGGGGTTAGTTGATGTCTTGGCATCTGTTTGCGGTATTCTTTGCAAGTACCTTTTTTATCTCAGCGACTCCCGGTCCGAATATGCTCTTGGCATTTCAGTACGGTCTAAATTATGGCGTGAAGCGCACTTTATGGACGCTGGCAGGTCTTAGTCTTGGACTTTTCGTTTTGTTGCTCTCGACATTACTGGGACTCGATGTCATTAGTCGTCAATCACCATGGTTATTGACGGTGATTAAGGCCGTTGGTGCAGCGTATTTAATTTATCTGGGTGTCAGCTCGTGGCGTGATGCTAGTGATAGTAGCTTGATTAGTGATGCCAGTACACTGAGTGCAGAAGTTCATGCAGATCTGACAACGACTGATAACGTATTAAATAAACCTCAGCCACGCTCGCTCTCTAGTGCCGCTGTCAAAGCGCCGCCTAGTGAATGGTTGCTATTTCGAACTGGTATGTGGGTATCTTTATCGAACCCCAAAGCGATTTTATTTTTTGCCGCCTTTTTCCCTAAATTTATCAATTTTAGCGCGCCATTATGGCCGCAATATATCATGCTGACGTTAGGGCTATTTTTGAGCGAAACGATTTGGCAGGTGGTATATACGCTAGGTGGTAAAAAGCTGGCAGGTTGGCTTGATGTGGGTGAGCGGTTAGCGTGGCTCAATCGTGGTTGCGGCGTTATCTTTATTTTAATTGCCGCGGCTCTATTGGCTGAAGTGTTGAATGGTTTTCTAACTTAGATATTATATAGTTAAAATACTTTAAAAACGCTACGATACTGCTGGTATAGTTTTTTTGTAGCCTCTGTCTGCGTAGGCACAGCAAGCAAGAAAAAACGGTACCTGCAGTACGTGATGTATCGATTTTATTTTTCACTGACTATAGGGGCTGTATAGAATTCAAATCAGCGGCAGCCAGATAAAGACACAAGCGAGAATTACGGCAGCCTCATAGCTGGCTTTAAGCTTATCAT
>NZ_RRYX01000204.1:0-1925 GCF_014861375.1 Psychrobacter sp. FME5
GTCACAACCCTTAGGCAAGAACTCTCTGATTAAGCCGTTGGTATTCTCGTTGGTTTGAGCTATGCTGAAGAAACCGTACAACTAAACTTGGTAAACTAAGCACAATTATAGGAGTTTACCATGACCGGAGTTTTTCAAGGTAGTTGTCACCATCAAGCTAAATTAAGCGGCTTGTAATCTTTGCTGTTGTTGCTCTTTTACAGGATTTAGCGTTGTTGGCCCTACAGGCTCGCAGTTCCTCACCTCCTGAGTTCCCCAACGTATCGGGTTTTCATCTTTAGCGCGCTGCATCGTGAGCAGACGCTTCGCCAGTATTTCCTTATCCTCACCCGTATGGCGCTGATTGGGCGTCACAAAGTTCAGCTGACTGTGCTTATGCTCATTGTTGTACCAGCGCGTGAAGCTCAGCATCCATCGTCTTGCCGCATCTAAGCTCTTAAAGCCATCGATAGGCCAATTAGGGCGATACTTGCAGGTTTTAAATAAAGACTCTGCAAACGGGTTGTCATTACTGACACGCGGTCTGCTGTAAGAGGTGAGTACCCCAAGCTCATACGCTTTCATGCGCATGGTTTGAGCTTTCATCGGTGCCCCATTGTCTGAGTGTAGCACCACCCCAGTGTGCAATACATTCTCACTGATTAAAGTACGCTCAAGCAGCTGAGCTGCTAATGCGCCTGACTCGTGGTCATAAACCTCCCAGCCAACAATCTTACGGCTATAGACATCTTCAATCATATACAAATAATAGAACTGCCCCCGTACTGGACTTGGCAAATAGGTGATATCCCAGCAGAACACTTGGCAAGGGCCAGTGGCAGTAAAGGTCTTTGGGGCGCTTGAGGCTTTAGGGGCAAGTGCACGACCGCGGTGAGCCAATTGCTCATGCTGCCTCAGCACCCGATAAAAGGTAGACTCTGAGCCATGATATATCCCCTCATCAAGCAGGGTCGGTACAATTTGGGTGGGCGGCAGACTGGCAAAGCGGGGCTGATTGCACACGGCAATAATGGCGGCTTGTTCAGAGGCGCTCAGTTTATTCTTAGGAGCTTGGCGCACGACGTCACACCGTTTATCACCATTCACGTGACCTGCGCGGTACCAGCGCCGATAGGTGCGGATGCTAATGCCAACTTCAATACAGGCAAGGTTAAGTCTGGCTCCTGAGTGATTGGCCTCTTGTATCCAGTCTATGTATTGCTTGCGCTTAGGGAGCAAGGTCAGTCGTCCTCGTGCTCCTCCCAAAACGCTTCCAACTTTTTTCGCAATACCAGTAAGGCGGCAGTTTCAGCTAAAGCCTTTTCTTTTCGAGCAAGCTCTCGGGTGAGTTGTTTGATCTGTTTGCGATCGCTCTGCTGCTGACGCTTGTCTTTCAGGCTTTGTTGTTTGCTGCTGCTAAAGCCTTGTAAGGCGTCAGTACGCCACGCTTTGATTTGCTCAACATATAGGCCTTTGCTGCGGCAGTATTCGCTAAGTTCACTCTCGCTTAGGGTGGCCGTCTCTATAATGGTGGCAAGCTTGGTTTCGCTTGACCAGTCATCAGGGGTTTTATGGTTCGATGGCATGGGGTGACCTTGTTCTCTAGCTTGGGCACGCCAATTATACAGGGTCTGTAATCCGATGCCTTCACTTCTTGAAACCTCGGCAACACTTAGGCTCAGCGGGGGTAGCAGTTTGCTGAGTATAGCCTGTTTACGTTCTTCGCTATATCGTGGCATGATGTGTCCTCATTGTCCCCTTTGGAATTATTATTTAGGGGTGACAACTATCCTGCCATAGGGGGTGACCAAGAAATTAAGAACCTACAGTGTCAGCTATAAATTTAATACTATGTTTTGCCCCTATAAGGGCATAAATCTGGTATCGTTCCCCTAGGCTTAGATGTGTATAGTTCATGGTTGCAATCTCACTTTGGTCGGTGGATA
>NZ_RRYX01000205.1:0-1913 GCF_014861375.1 Psychrobacter sp. FME5
TTATTGACATACTCCCGCCACTTTCGACAAGCTCAAGCGGGGGATTCTAAAAGCAAAAGCTCTTAGGCGACTTTCTCACGACCGTCGCAAGTTTTCTGCTTCAACGGGCGACCTTTACTGCATCTTCCCTCGACAGACAAAACGGCATGTCCTGCCGCAAGAATATTACGAGCTGCATTAACATCTGCATTCGCAATATAACCACATTCAACGCACTCAAATTTTGCTTGGGTACGTCTATTTTCTTTTGCAACATGCTTGCATTTAAAGCAAGTTTGGCTTGTATAACGCGGGTTTACTTTAATCAGTAACCCGCCTTGCCATTGTTGCTTGTACTCAAGCATATTGACCATCATGCCCCAACCTTGATCTAAAATGGATTTGTTCAATCCTGACTTGGCTTTGACGTTTTTTCCTTTTTTCTCCATCGAACCACTGGCAGACTTCGACATATTGGCGACTTTTAAATCCTCACAGGCAATCATGGCGTGGTTTTTGCTGATTGTGGTGGTGATTTTGTGCAAGTAATCATGGCGAATATTGGCGATGTGATGATGGAGTTTTTGAATCTTGCGATTGTGCTTTTTCCAGTTTTGACTGAATAAGACTTTCCTACTGAGTTGGCGCTGTAATGCAGCCAGTTTAATTTGATTGGCTTTAAAACTGTTTTTGGGTTTGATAACTTGGCCATCTGAGGTAGCAATCAGTTTAGCGACCCCTAAATCAATCCCTACGGCGGTTTTAGAGGGATGAATTGGGTTTTGGGCCAACTCCCGCTCTGTGCCAAACGACACGTACCAATGACCGGATTTCTTGCTGATGGTGACGTTTTTAATTATCCCAAGAATGTCTTGCGATTTTCTAAACTTCACAAACCCTACACCATTCGGTAGTTTGACACGATTGCCTTCAACACGGCAATATTTATCAAACTGAACCAAGCGGATTGAATCGCGGCCATCTGACTTGCGTTTAAAGCGTGGCATGAGCGGGCGTAGTTGGATTTCAGTACCGTCGGCAAGCTTGAAAAACTTAGGCTTTTTAGGTTTTTTCTTATTCTCTTTCAATCGTGCATGAACTTTAGGGTCAAAAAAGCGTGACCAAGCAGAAGCGAGATCACGAATTTTTTGTTGTAAAGACACCGCGTTAGAGCTTGTTTTTAAGAAGGCAAACTCAGGATTTGCTTTAATATCCATGATTTTATTAACCAAATTGGTTGCATTAATAAACTCATTTTTAGCAAACATCTCAAACGATACCGCAAGCACTTGATTCCAAACAAAACGTGCAGAACCAACAAGGTTATTTAAGATAACCTCTTGTTCTGCATTAGGCTCAAGCCTAAATTTGTACGCTTTATTAATTTTCATAATGAATGCTTTATTAGTCAGTGTGTTTGTTATTTATACCATGTTATACTATATAACATAAACAATAAAGGGTATTTATTATAATGAGTGAGATATATAAAAACCGTCATTCTGCTTATAATCTGCATGTGCATTTGGTATTCATCACTAAGTACCGCAAAAAGGTTTTAGCCGACAATCACCACCAATTCTTTAGAGAAGTTGTTGCTGAGGTATGCAAGGATTTTGGTGCAGAACTCAAGGAATGTAACGGTGAAGGCGATCATGTTCACATGCTGATTCAATACCCGCCAACGGTACAACTAAGTAAGATGGTTAATAATCTAAAGTCGGTCACAAGTCGGCGCATGAGAGCCAACTTTATCGACCTAAGAGCAGCTTACAATAAACCTGTTTTGTGGTCACGCTCTTACTTTGCCGGCTCATGTGGCGGAGCGCCGTTGGAGATTATTAAGCAATACATTCAAAATCAGCAGAGTTAGGCTATACGAAATTCACCTCCACCCTAGCGTCGGGTGGAGTCCTCTTTCGTTAGATTGATAG
>NZ_RRYX01000206.1:0-1862 GCF_014861375.1 Psychrobacter sp. FME5
CTTCTATGTCAATTATGGCTATGTCTGATGCCAGCATACTTTTTAGAACACCACCTATAATTTTAATCTGCCTAGACAATACACAGCCCTCTAGCATATCCCAAATATTACTAAAAATAGAGGAAGGATAGTAACGATAGCATAAATCCAAAATAGCATTAGTATCAATACAATACTTAATCATCCAAACACCTTCTGCTCAAGATATGATAACTGTTCAACACTATTAAGATTCAACATTTTCATTGCTGTATTCACAGGTAAGCTACTATCCCATACTGCAGAGATAACTTGTTGCAAATAAACCTTACCAAACTTATTAACAGCAGTATACTGTCTACCACTTTTACCAAATCCACCACTGTTTCTATCAGATAACTCATCTAAATAAATATTTAAATCTTTCTGAGTAATTCTACCAGTCAACTTGAGTTGTATTGCTATGGACTGTTTGCTCACCTTCAAGGCTGTTCTAATGGAAACAATATTATCTTCTAATGAAGCTCCGCTATCGTAATACTTTACTATTTCAGTTTCTGGAACTAATACGTAACCTGCAACACGATTACAGTATTGTTCAATTATTTGCTTACTTTTTAGTAGCTCACCATCTAATGAACTCTCACGTAATCCTAAATGAACTAGCTCATGAAGCATTGTGAAAAGTTTCCTTGAATTACTTTGACCTGACGAAAGAATAGCAATTATAGGTAGCAGTGGGTAAAATAATGCCATACCTTCCGAGCCAATTTTTTGACGTGAAATCTCGAGTACAAGAATGTCTTTTCTTTCTATGAGAGTTCGCCATGACTTATAATAATCATCATTACCATCAATTTTAAATTTAGATGTGGAAACCTCTAAGAAGTCCCTGATAGCTGAAGCATCATATTGTTCGTTATCACCTTTAAGCTTTAGCTTGAAAGGAGTAGGTTCAATGTTCATACTCTCATAAGTGTATGCCAAATCCTCACGAATTTTGGTAACCTCTCTAACAACTTTATTAAGCTGATACTTGCTTTCTTCATCATTGATATCACTTTGATTACGATGATCAATTAACTCAGGTATATCAGCTGTTTGTAAGTTATCAGATAACAAGAAGAATTCAGGCACTAAAAGAACATCTGCAATTTTTTTAAGCTGATTAAATGTGAATACAGTATCAGTTCCTAGATTTTGAGCTTTTTCTATCTTTTCTAATGGAATCTTAGTTTTTTTGGCAAGCAGCTCTCCTGAGAGTGACAATTGCCCTCTATAATGACTATAAGCCTTAGGTGAGTGAGTGATTAATTTGATCG
Organism: Psychrobacter sp. FME5; assembly: GCF_014861375.1. Taxonomy (NCBI): domain Bacteria; kingdom Pseudomonadati; phylum Pseudomonadota; class Gammaproteobacteria; order Moraxellales; family Moraxellaceae; genus Psychrobacter; species Psychrobacter sp. FME5. Next base: position 1,302 of record NZ_RRYX01000206.1, read on the forward strand.
CCATATTCCTCATGTCGTATTGAACCCATGCTAGAGTATCTTAACATACGTTATTACCTTTATATATTTAGTCTATAAAAACAGTATTGTATATTTAATTGACGATATAAGTTATTTTCTTTCATGTGACACTTTGCTTTGCCGTTACACAATCTTCGCTTACAAGTTATTAAGAAAGCTCTTATCTTCAAAGAACTGATCACTATTAAATGCGTTGCCTTAATAACTGACCAAATAATAAAAAAGGATATCCATGCCAACCCCGACCCAAAAAACCCTAATATCCACCCCAAAAATCATTTTTTTTGATATCGACGACACCTTAAGCCGTAACGGTGAAATTGCACCACAAAATAAAGCAACGCTTGAAGCACTGGCGAAGACGGATATTAAACTGGTGATTTCGACCGGACGCTCAAAGCCAATATTACCGCCAGATATTACCGCACTTTTAGAGACGGACGTTTTGGATGCCATCATTTGTATGAACGGCCAATATAGCTTTGATATAGTCAATCCCACCTAAAAGTGTTATAAACTAATTATCAAACCCAATTGCTA
>NZ_RRYX01000207.1:0-1828 GCF_014861375.1 Psychrobacter sp. FME5
CTACAAAAAAACTATACCAGCAGTATCGTAGCGTTTTTAAAGTATTTTAACTATAGTGGTCTCAAAATGACTAACGAGCACAGTGATCAATAAACACACATAAAAAAAGACACGCTAATGGTGTCTTTTACTTTACTTATGACTTAAGAAAAAACTTAACTATTTTTATCAGCATTTTTAAAATGAGGACACGCCCTAGCGTTTATCAGTTTTTTTTGTACCGCGTTTCTTAGCTAAAACACTATCTATTTTCGAGTTACCTTTTTTTAAGCTGACTGCTGCTTCAGGTTTAGCCGATAAAGGCTTACTACTAGACGGCTCAACTAAACTCGACTTGTTATCTAAATCAGCTGGCTCAGTTGCAGTAGCATCTGCTGACAAATAACTTCCTGTCGTCAGCTGCATTGTCGCTTGCGTATCTTCTGCTGTGCGGCTGCGTGCTTTATCCAAGCTTGATTCAAACGCACCGCGAATCAGCTGCCAAACAAAGCCGACAAACAAGCCCACGACCAATACCACCATTATGGGCAGCATATTGGCAACGGCACCGGTGAAGTCTTTCATCATAACGGCATAAACCACGCTAATACTAGCCGGTGCAATCACGCTTGGGTCACCAAGTGCACTACCTGGAGCCAATAAAATCGCAAACAACATCATCCAGCTCATGCCGCCCAGCGGACGTGGCAATACACGAGCGACCAGCACCCATAGTACTAGCACTACAATAGCACCACCAAGATAAGCATACATGGGCAAATCGGCGGGCGGAACGTCTTTTACCATCTGACTCCACCAAATCGCAATCTCACCAAGAATATCGCTGATGGTTTCCAGTGGTAAGCTTTTTATAATACCTTTTAACCAGTCCATACGTGTTTAGTTACCTAGATTTATAACCGATGCGACACTACGTGTTTAGCGGTATATGGTACGTGCTGTCATATAGTGAATTCACTTTGAAAACGATACAGTACTATTGGTTATCAAAACTATTGGCTATAAAATTTTTGCCGACTCTGCTACACCTGCGAACAGCAAGCAAAGAAAATTTATAGCAATAGCACACTACGACAACCGTATCGCTTTTGTTTTGAACCGACTATACTAAAATAAGACCGACTACATTATCGACACCAACTGTGTTATCGATATAAGCACTGAAGATATAAGAGGTCGCTAGTTTATCACGATTTTCTCATAAAATGCAGGCGGCCATCTACCAAACTTTTAAACCCATGCCCTAGTTGTAAATACTATCCTGAGCTTCACGAGCGCGCAGTTCTGCTTGGCGGCGCATGACATCTTGCGGTGGCAGTTGCACAAAATACCCTTGCGATTGTAGCTTTGCTAACACCTCTTCTTTATCAACACGGGCAAGGGTCGGTGTGGTTGCCAAATCTAAATGCATGACAAACTTACTACGACCTAAGCCTGCACGAAAATCTTTGGGCAGCACACCAAGCCAATCCTGAATCTCTTCGGTATCATCAGGATAATCAGGGCGCGCAATATAAATATACATATCATCATGTTTGGGAAACTTATAAATATCACAATGCATAAAAACCACCTATCAAAAACTATCCCCATAGATTAGCATATTTTAAACCCATACCAGTAGCGTCTTTACGTTCAGGTATGGTAAATCTCCTTCGATAATTACGGGCTATATAACCGTCACAAAAACCATAGAAACCCCACTCTCAACTTGAAATAAGCAACTCAAACTGAAGAGGCGGGTTACCAAGTTTTTTGTTGAGTACAAAGCATAGATTATGTGACAGAATCTTACGAATCAATCGATGAGACAAATGCCATAAATCTC
>NZ_RRYX01000208.1:0-1819 GCF_014861375.1 Psychrobacter sp. FME5
ACTTTGATGCTAGCGCATCTAGGTCTTTTTTTCACCTCGCATTTGGTATTGCACTTCATGTGTTAATCTAAGAATTTAAAAATAATTGTCCGCATAAAAAAAGCCAAACCTTATTCAGATTCAGCTATTTTAGTAAAGTATCCAATCGGATAAACGTCAGCGGTTTAACACTATGACAGTTAAGCCACTTGTACAGGGATAATATTGGCGGTGTCTTTAACGGTATTGTCTTCGTTGCAATAGACCAGTTTTGGCTGATACGTTTCGGCCTCAGCTTCATCAAAATGCGCGTAAGCACAGATGATAACAATATCACCTAAGTCTGCCATATGAGCGGCGGCACCGTTTAATGAGATGATACCAGAGCCGGCTTCAGCGCGGATAGCATAGGTGCGAAAGCGTTTGCCATTGGTGACATTATAGATGTCGATAGATTCGTTTTCACGCAGACCGGCAAGGTCTAACAGATCACCGTCGATACCGCATGAGCCTTCGTAGTGAAGTTCGGCATGAGTAACACGGGCGCGATGTAATTTGCATTTGAGCATATTAAGTAGCATAGGTTGCTTCCTTAGCGTAACTGATATAAATGAACCAAATCAAAAGCTTAATGGGGACAAGATTGGTAGAATAAAAGTTATTTGAATAAAAGTCACTCATAAATTATCGATTTAGCTATTTAAATAGCTCATCCGAATGACCGAATATTATTCAGGTAATTTAAAACCATTAATTTGTGCGCGTGCTTTTTCGATATCACCATCTAATAACAGTGGTAAAGCATCAAAAGCGGCGCTTAGAGCGCTATCGATGGCTGTCTGCTCATCAGGAGAGGCTTTAGAGAGCACATGTCCGCTGACTTTAGATTTGTGACCAGGATGACCAATACCCACACGCAGGCGATGAAAATCGTTACCAATATGTGGGGTGATATCACGCAAACCATTATGTCCACCATGACCGCCAGCGGTTTTGAGTTTGATGCTACCAGCTGGAATATCGAGCTCATCATGGGCAATTAATAGCTCATTATTATCAATACCATAAAAATTGACCATCGGCACTACTGACTGGCCAGATTTATTCATAAAGGTCAGTGGCAGTAATAAACGCACATCGTGCCCGTGAATTTGTCCACGTCCTGTCATTCCATGGAATTTTTTGTCATGGGCAAGGGTGATATTAAACTGCTGAGCCAAATGATAGACGAACCAAAATCCTGCATTATGACGCGTAAACATATACTGCTGACCAGGATTACCAAGACCGACAATAAGCTTTATGGCCATAAAAATATCCTGCTTGAATTTAATAAGTGGTGGTGTTCTAAAAAGTATGCTGGCATCAGACGTAGCCATAATTGATGTAAAAGAACACCAAATCAAACACTTTAAAATGATTATCAAGCTTTTTTGAGAAGCAACAAGTCTTTCTAACCGCTCGTCTTAATCGGTGTCTAAGGCGACAGTTATTACCCTCTATACCTATGGTATGCTGTTTGCCAACCTGTTTGTGATCACCTTTAAAGGCGGTTTTAAAGCTATCCCAGTTGTCCATACTGATAGAGCCATAGCTTACTTTAAGTTGTTAGATTAACATACCAAGTGCAACGCTAAATTATATTATAGAACACCTGATTGGGCGTTTTAAACCCTAAGCGTTTTCTTGGTCTGTTGTTTAGTTTATTCTCAATGTCCTGTATCTCATTATCAGAGACTTGTCTAAAGTCACAACCCTTAGGCAAGAACTCTCTGATTAAGCCGTTGGTATTCTCGTTGGTTCCTCGCTGCCATGACGCATAAGCATCGGCAAAGAAGAA
>NZ_RRYX01000209.1:0-1793 GCF_014861375.1 Psychrobacter sp. FME5
TCTCTAACACCGCAACCTCTCACCGTCATTAGCCGTATGATGTCTTCTATTTTAGAGTGACAGCCCTTATAAGTTAAGGCATGGTCACCAATGAATTGACGTTTGCAGTCCTTGCATTGGTAGTTCTGCTTGCCATAGCTTTTTATGCCGTTTTTCTTTAAACTGGGACTGTGACAGTCGGGGCAGCTGATATCTATTTGTGTCTTCATAACCTCAAATATATCATCTTGCTTTGGCTGTCACCCTCCTTTATTTCTTCAGCATACTTTCTGACACACCACCCATAATTTTATTCCTCAAATATACGATCAATACTATGATTTGTGTTGATTGTTATTGGTATTAATGGTTTTATAACTTTTAGTTCAATCCTTTGATTTAACGCTTTTACCAAGTTTATTAAAGACAAGCTCTCATAAATTATACTGTGTTCACCGATGCTAATAGCGTCTTTCCAAATAGCGTCCTTCCTAATAGCTTGTTTTTTTCTAATAGTTTATTTCTACTAGGACATGCCCTAGCATCATATTGGTTGGCCAATTAACCAGTCATTTCGCCCACAAGACACAGTAAATTAGCAAAAATTAGCACAAAATGTAGGCTTAGAAAAGCCTTTCAGAATAGACGGATATTATTGATTATACGTCGATTAATTTGAAATCTTGTATTAATAGTTATAATAACTAAAGCAGTTAAAACCTTAGGTAGAGTTTTATTGTTACTTAATTGTACGGCCTATTTCCATTTAGAATGAAAACATATAGAATGCGTGGAAGCTGAGTAGCTGTAACTGAGACTAGTTGACTTCTGAGATGAATCGGATTTCAACCTTTGTTGCTGCTACTGCTCATTTCATTTTTCTGGAGAAAACATTATGAATCTTAAATTACTTGCTCTAGCTGGTATCATGACTGCATCTATGGGCCTAACTGCCTGTGACAGCAACAAAGAAAACGCTGCTGAAGATTTATCTGACGCACAAGAAGAAGTGCAAGACGCACAAGAAAATCTAGACGACGCTGCTGCTGAAGGCGAAGTTGTTCCTGCTGATGCAGAAGCTGCTGTTGCTGACGCTGAAGCTGACATCGCTGATGCACAAGTTGCTACTGCTACTGACGAAATCGACGCTGAAGTTCCTGTAGACGGCGACACTACTAGCGTTGACGTAGCTAGCGAAACACCTGCTGTTGATGCAGCTGACGACGTTGTTGTCGTTGAAGAAGAAGCTCAGTAATTTTATTGTTCATACAATAAGTACACTGTAGTAAAAAAAAGAGAGCCAATGCTCTCTTTTTTTGTGCCTGTCATTTATAACTAACCATGCCTATTACTTACAATCTTTCGTGGCCAATAAAAAGACAAAACACCTAAAGCATCAACACAGCATTGTATGTCAGATCATTTCTAAAAATCAGAATAATAAAGGAACGAGTGTAAGTGTTTTATCTTACTTAGATTAACACACCAAGTGCAACGCTAAATTATATTATACAACACCTGATTGGGCGTTTTAAACCCTAAGCGTTTTCTTGGTCTGTTGTTTAGTTTATTCTCAATGTCCTGTATCTCATTATCAGAGACTTGTCTAAAGTCACAACCCTTAGGCAAGAACTCTCTGATTAATCCGTTGGTATTCTCGTTGGTTCCTCGCTGCCATGACGCATAAGCATCGGCAAAGAAGAAAGCGCTAAAGAGCTTTTGTTTCACCTTCTTATGCTGAGCAAACTCTTTACCATTATCAGAGGTAATGGTCTTAACCTGCAACCTCACTGGCTTTAGGATACCTATCATTG
>NZ_RRYX01000020.1:0-41878 GCF_014861375.1 Psychrobacter sp. FME5
TTAGACGTTAAATAGTTAGCTAAAAAGCCATTCTCGAGAGAGGGTGGCTTTTTTTTGGCCTTGGTCGCTAATATGAAGTATTGAAACCCTATATAGTCAGTGAAAAGTAAAATCGATACATCACGTACTGCAGGTACCGTTTTTAAAGTATTTTAATTATATTTGGATGTAGAGTAATCTCGATTTGAAAAATAATACTATTCATAAAAACTAGAGTGGCAAGGGAAACGAGTGAAAGTACTGCGCCTTGTAGACTAAGCGAGTTTGACACAGCTAATCGTACTTTTTGGGTTTGGTATCAATAGAAGAGGGTGTATGTTTAATATAGCAATGCTAACCACCGCAGCAGATGACTGTACAGCCGCTATTCAAACTGTGGCTGATATTGAGGCTGTTGTCCAGCTCCAAGCCCCATGGACTTATCAAACAATTAACGATTTGCTTGGACAGGATAGTATTAATTTAATAGTGGTTATGACTGTTGCCAAAAACGAAGTGGTGGGCTACTGCTTATATCAAAGAGTTTTTGAGCAAGCAGAAATTTTACGAATCGGTACGCATCCTAACTATCAACGTCAAGGCATTGCTTCAAAGCTTTTCTCTTGGTTAAATGAAGCGTTACAAGTCAATCAGGTAAAGAGTCTGCTACTAGAAGTGCGAGCAGATAATGCGCCGGCAATAGCCTTATATGAAAAGCAAGATTTCACCGTGATTCACAAGCGCAAAGGTTATTATCAATCATCACATCAACCAGCTGTTGACGCGCTTATCATGCAGCGTATTTATACTTAATATAGACAGTCTGATGTGAAAAACTTATCCCAATCGCGTATCAAAACATAATGTATTTTATTCATTTAGTGCTGACTATATAGAGTGCGCCCTTACTGCGAAGGTATGGTTTTTTTACAGACTTCAATATCGGGTGTATAACCACTATCGGCTCTCATCTGCTCTAAAACACCGATACGCTCGCTTAGTAGATCCACCATAACATTGATATTAGCTTGTTGTTTTTTGACTTGGGCCAGTTTTTGTTGGGTGAGTGTGAGCTGTAAATCAATATCTAGCTGACCATCGTAATAATCATTCAAGCTGTCTCTAATCTCAGTGAGCGTAAAACCAATGGCTTGAGCACTTTTTATCAGCTCGATGCGTTCAATACATTCTGGATGAAATTCGGTATACAGACGCGAGCCTGCTTGACGTTTACGAGATTTTAGCAGACCCAATTGATCATAGTGACGGACGGTGTCCTTGGTGGTGTTGGCTTTGGTCGCCAGTGTGCCTATTAACAAAAATGATGTATCGGGTGCCATAATAACCTCATGGTTAAGTAACGACTAGTAAGTAGTGATTAATAGAAAGTAGTTAATAAAAGGTATGACTGCTGAGGTATTTAGGGCATGTCCTCAATCTGAACAAAATCAACTATAGTCAGTGAGAAGTAATATCGCTACATCACGTACTGCAGGTACCGTTTTTTCTTGCTTGCTGTGCCTACGCAGACAGAGGCTACAAAAAAACTATACCAGCAGTATCGTAGCGTTTTTAAAGTATTTTAACTATAAATGGGCTAAAAATGGCTAAATCTTGCCAAACTGCGTCAAATAGCTGGCTAATATCTTGATATTATCTGTACTATTTTCCTTGTTTGACAGCAATTTATCTCATTTTTATCACCATTTTCAAAATGAGGACACGCCCTAGTCAAATGCACCTCACAATTTAAGCGGCCAAGCATGCCGCGTGTCAAGTAGTGATACTGGCAAAGGTTTATGCGAGCCGTTTTGCCATAAGGTCGAAGGGGTACCTATAAGGGTGTCCAATTGAGTGAGAAAGTCAGCGCGAGGTAAAATAGTTGCGCCCAAACTTAGTAAATGCTCGTTTGGCAGCTGACAATCGACAAGCGCTACCTGACTCTGCTCGCACAACCGCATCAAGCCCCAAAATGCCAGTTTTGAGGCATTAGAGGCGGTATGAAACATCGATTCGCCAAAATAAATACCCCCTATTTTTAGCCCGTAGAGACCACCAATGAGCTGTTTTTTATCATCCCATATTTCAATGCTGTGCGCAAAGCCTTGAGTGTGCAGCTCAGTATAAGCTTCAATCATCTCGTTATGAATCCAAGTATGCTCGCCCTCGGGCTGTTTATTATTGAGGCCATCACTGCGCGGTAAACTACAGGCATGGATGACGTCATCAAACGCTTGGTTTAGGGTTAATTGCCAACGTTCACGGTTAGCCTGTTTGCGTAGCGATTTACTGGGTTTATAGTCAGTCGGCACCATCACGCAGCGTGGATCAGGGCACCACCACGCGATAGGTTCGTCTTCATTAAACCAAGGAAACAATCCTTGTGCGTAAGCAGAAATCAGCGTGTCGGGTGCCAAGTCACCACCCATAGCGACCACACCAATGCCATCAGGGTCGATAGAAATAGGGTCAGGGAAGTCATAACGCCCAAGACTTTTTAAAGTCTCAGGCGTTATATGTGTAGTATGGATATTCATATTATTGTCATTGGTAAAGTCGCTCATTTAAGCTTCTTTATCTTCAGTCAATGTCGAGGCATAAGTATGGTCACGAGCGATTGTTTCGCCCATTGCATCCAAATACTTTTCAGCATCAAGCGCAGCCATACAGCCCGTGCCAGCAGAGGTAATCGCTTGACGGTAAACATGGTCGGCGACGTCACCAGCGGCAAAAACCCCTTCGATACTGGATTGGGTAGCATTACCATTTAGACCACTATTGACGACAATATAGCCGTCTTTCATGTCTAGCTGACCTTTAAACAAGTCAGTATTAGGCTTATGACCAATAGCGACAAACATACCCATCGTATCTAATTGTTTGGTGCTGCCATCAATCATAGATTCGATGATCACACCATTGACCCCCATATCATCACCGACCACTTCTTTGACCTGATGGTTCCATTCGATTTTGATATTACCGTTTTTGACCTTTTCAAACAGCTTGTCCTGTAAGATTTTTTCAGAGCGTAAGCTGTCGCGGCGATGCACTAAGGTCACTTCAGAAGCGATATTTGATAGATACAAGGCTTCTTCAACGGCTGTGTTACCGCCACCAATCACCGCGACTTTTTGATCTTTATAAAAGAAACCGTCACACGTAGCACAAGCAGATACGCCGAGGCCGCGGAATTTGGTTTCGGATTCTAGCCCTAAATACTGCGCTGATGCACCCGTTGAGATAATAAGAGCATCGCAAGTATAACTGCCGTTATTACCGGTCAATTGAAAAGGGCGCTCATTTAGATTCACTTCATTGATATGGTCATAAACCAATTCGGTACCGAAGCGTTCGGCATGGGCTTTCATGCGATCCATCAATGCTGGACCCGTCAAATCATGTGCATCACCTGGCCAGTTGTCAACTTCGGTAGTGGTGGTTAATTGCCCGCCTACTTCCATACCAGTGACCATAACTGGCTTGAGGTTGGCACGTGCCGCATAAACGGCGGCCGCATAACCCGCGGGGCCTGAGCCTAAGATAATGAGTTTTTCGTGACGTGGAGCGTTATTATCAGTTGCCATAAGGTATTCCTTGCTAAATATAAGTGTTAAAAATATAAGTTCTTAAGCTAATTTTTCAAATTTTCTAGGGCGTATTCTCACTTTGAAAATGGTGATAAAAATGAGATAAATCGCAGATAAACAAGGAAAATAGTACAGTTAATATCGAGATATGAACCAGCTATTTGACGCAGTTTATCAAAGATTTAGCCATTTTTAGCCCATTTAAAGTTTCATGCTCAGATTGAGGACACGCCCTAATAATATGGTTTTTCTAATTGCTGTGTGATAATAACATAAGGGTATGTGGTACAAAGTGCAAGTTTGCTAAAACAAACACCGGTATCATTAGAATCAAAGTATATTCCCTTGAAATATTAGGGTTAGAAACAGCTGGTATTTTATAGGGTTTAAGCAATATTGTTAGCCTTATTCTGTTCGTTATGATTTGCGTGTAATATGGTTTTTTGTCTAAATAGCATATTGACCTACTTTCTTACCCACTTTCTTTAGAAGACGGTCGCCACTGCGGCTATGTATTTGTTATTATAAGAAGTTATGCCAAGTTTGATAGGGGCTAAACGATAACGGTTATTTACCGTTGTCGAAAGAGACTATATACATTATAGACGTATCCTTATTAAATATTACGCGAGGTGCGTTTATATCAGCACTCTCTATCTTTATCAACACTTTATGTCAGCATGATTAGGCTTAGTCATGCGTTGGCGACCAATTAGTATTAATAACAAGGCAGACTTTACGTGATATCAGCACCGCTTATTGAGTATTTAAAAAAGGGAATATTTACCCTCCTTGGGTTAGTACTGGCCGTTTATCTTTTTGTCATTTTGATAACCTATACCGGTAATGATCCTAGCTGGTCGCACATCAGTAGTGATATGACCACGATTAATAATATGGGCGGCGCGTCGGGTGCTTGGTTGTCTGATTTGCTCTATAGCTTCTTTGGTTTTGGAGCATGGTGGCTGCTAGCGTTTATGGTTTATGAGTCTATCCTTATTTGGTGGGACAATAAGCCAACATTTTGGCTGATGCGGATGGTCGCTTATGTGTTTTTAATATTAAGTGCCAGTGCTTTATTTGCGCAATTGGTCGCTCTAGTACAGCAAGTAGCCGATCCTGTAACGACAGGGCTTGAAGGTGTCGCAGGCGGTATCATTGGGCTTGAACTGCAGGCGCGTTTGGCACAGTTGCTATCGCAGTGGGGGAGTGTGGTGTTCTTGACAGTGTTTGTCATTATTACTGCTACCTTTGCCTTTAATATTCATTGGTTGGCGATTTATCAGAAAATTACCGCGCTGTCATGGTTTGGCTCAGGTATAAAAAACAAAGGTATAGCACAGGATAAAGGGCAGTCGACTCAAAAAAGCAACACCACACAACCAAATGCTAACGACATAGCAGATCAAAAAACCAGTCAAGAAATGCCACAACACAAGCAGTTGCCACTAGAGTTACAATCAGATGATCAGGCTAACAGTGCCCTAGCAGCAGAGAATAGCGGTCGGTTCAGCAATGTGCTGTCAGAATTCTTGACGTCATCAGGACTGGCTGATAGTGTAAAAGCGTCGGTAGCGGCCACGCAGGCTGCCATGTCCAATAAAAACGCTATGTCTAATCAGAGCCATTATGAGTATGCAGACACAGCGGCTGTGATGCCTAATGGTACGACTAATAATACGGTTAGCCAGACAAGTACCTCGACGTCTGCAAATCCTACAATGACTCCTGTTCGTAAAGTTGAGCCGAGTTTTGCTTGGAATGATGCCAATACTGTGGATGATTTATTAGCCAGCGACCCAATGGCTTATAGCGCTAGTAGTGCTGTTGACCCTGTTTCTAATGATAACAATGATACCGGTCTCGAATCGTTAGATGAAACCACCCCAGTATCTCCAGTTATGTCAGCCAATCCGGTAGAAACAACCGTGGCTCAAACAGTGGTGAATGACACAGAGGAAGTCGTCCAGCCACCGCTCGAGACATCAGCAAATAACGAGACGGTTCATCGAGCGGGTACAGAATCTGCTCTACCCGAGTCCGAAGACACCATTCAGAACACTGATACATTAGCAGATGCATGGCTGGCAGAGCATGCAGCTGGCTCTGGCTCGTTATCAACTGCGGAACAACTTGAGGTTACCAAACCTGAAGCAGTGCCTCAGACAGAGCATATAGCTGAGCCGCCTGTAGGGCAACCGACAGTAGAGCCTACAACGGCTATGCCTAATGAGGATATTTCGAATTGGTCTGTTAATTTTTCTCCTGACGCCTCTACTGACGTAACCAGTCAATCTTTGGCTCAGCCGTCTAATCATGAAGCTGAGCCAGTGCCTCATGCTGCATCGGCAGTTGCACCTGAAACATCGGTGCCCCCGACAGTAGCAGAAGTCGCTACGCCAGCGGCAGAAGTTAGTGCACCAGTGACAGACGTGGCGGATATGACGCCAACCAATACACCACCTGCCAATCCTAAAGTAGCGCCTAAAACAACGTCAAAAGCAGCATCAACAGTGGCAACGGCTAACGTGCCAAACGCTAATCCTACCGCCAGCACCCAATCACCGGCTGCGGCAACACCAACGGTAAGCTTTGCCGTGCCAGAGGGTGATAGCAGTAATCACATTACTGACATGATGCCAGAAGATGACAGTGTTGAACGTATTGATGCAGCCGTCATGCCTGATATTAGTGATGATGCCGCGTTCAGTCAAAAATCACGCTCGATGCAAACGGCTGCTTATCGTAGCAGCCTAACCCCAATTCCAGAGTTGTCTCTTTTAGATAAACCAGATCCTGACCGTAAGCCAAACTATACAGCTTCTGAGCTTGAGCAGCTGTCCGAATTACTAGAAATTAAGCTACAAGAATTCAATGTCAAGGCTTCTGTGGCTAATGCCATTCCAGGCCCAGTGGTCACCCGTTTTGAAGTGGAGCTTGCTGCTGGGGTAAAAGCCAGTAAGGTAACTGGTATTTCACGAGATTTGGCGCGCTCGCTGTCGATGGCGTCTTTGCGTGTGGTCGAAGTTATTCCAGGCAAGCCTTATATTGGTATCGAAGTGCCGAATAAGCAGCGCGAAATGGTGCGCTTGATTGAGCTACTAAACACCGAAAAATTCAGCGATCCCAAAGCACAAATCAGTATGGCGATGGGTAAAGATATCGGCGGTAATCCGATTATTACTGACCTTGCCCGTGCCCCGCATATGCTGGTCGCTGGTACCACAGGTTCTGGTAAATCGGTGTTGGTCAACTCTATGCTGCTATCGATGCTACTTAAATATACGCCAAATGAGCTGCGTCTTATTTTGATTGATCCAAAGCAGCTCGAACTTGCCAACTATAACGATATTCCGCACCTTCTGACGCCTGTAGTCACTGATATGACTGAGGCGGCCAGTAGCTTGTCATGGTGTGTGGCAGAAATGGAGCGTCGCTATCAGCTGATGAGTTTGCTCAAAGTGCGTAAGCTTAATGAATTTAATAAAAAAGTCATCGCTGCTGAGCAATCGGGTAATCCGATGCTAGACCCATTATGGCGACCCAATGATAGCGTCAGTGTGAGCCAAGCGCCGAAGCTAAAAACCTTGCCGATGATTGTCATTGTCGCCGATGAGTTTGCCGATATGATTATGCAGGTTGGTAAGCAAGCAGAAGAACTTATTACCCGTTTGGCACAAAAATCACGGGCGGCAGGAATTCATTTGATGCTTGCTACCCAGCGTCCGTCAGTCGATGTCATTACAGGTCTAATTAAAGCCAATATTCCAGTACGGGCGGCATTGCGAGTCAACTCAAAAGTCGACTCACGGACGATTCTGGATAGTGGTGGCGCTGAAGATATGCTGGGCAATGGTGATATGCTGTTTTTAGGACCAGGGCAAATTGAGCCAGATCGTGTGCATGGTGCTTATGTCAGTGACGAAGAAGTCAACCGTGTCTGTGATGCATGGCGTGAGCGCGGCGCACCTGATTATATTGATAATATGGCTGGCAACTTTGAATTATCTAGTCCGGGTGGTGGTAGCACTGGCAATGCATCTGGTGAGGATGATGACCTTTATAATGACGCAGTGGCCTTTATCATGGAAACGCGTAAAGTTTCAGCTTCTAGTATCCAGCGTAAATTCAGCATTGGCTATAATCGCGCGGCTCGCATTGTTGATTCAATGGAAGAGGCGGGACTGGTCAGCTCGATGGGTAAAAGCGGTAAGCGCGAGCTATTGATGTAGACGATGGTCAGTTTGATTAATCATAAAAAGCGAGTCACAAGAGTGGCTCGCTTTTTTATTTGAAAAATATCGTTGAGCTAGGGCGTACCCTCATTTTTAGCCCATTTAGATATTATGGTTTGGGTTGAGGACAGGCTCTAGTGTCAATGAAAGGTAATATTGATACATCATACCCGCAGGAATTTAGCGTGTTTTAACTATGGTGTTCAAATGACCAATGAGTTTGTTTATCAGCTATAAGTAGTGATTTTTTATACTAAACTGGTGGTTGATTATAAGATAAATAAGCATAAAGTTTAAAAACAAACCTTAATTCAATCACTATCCAAGGAAGGTTAATTATGTTCAAAGAATATACCCAATACGATGGTTTAGCATTGGCAGCACTGGTCAATGCAGGGGAAGTCAGTGCTAAAGAGTTGCTAGACGCTGCTGTCCATCAAGCCAACAAAATTAATCCTAAATTGAATGCGATTATCCACCGTTTTGATGAGCGTGCTTATGCTGCAGCACAAAAAGGCTTACCAGCAGGGGCGTTTAACGGGGTGCCTTATCTCCTCAAAGACTTATCGTTTCATTTTGGGGGCGAGCCTATCACCATGGGCAGTCGTAGCGTCAATATCGTCTCAGAAAGCGATAGCGAAATTGTAAAACGTATGAAAGCTACTGGCGTCAACACTTTTGGTAAAACCAATACCCCAGAATTTGGTTTGATTATCACTACCGAACCTAAAGCACATGGCGTGACGCACAATCCCTTTAAGAAAGGCTACAGCTCTGGTGGGTCGTCTGGCGGTAGTGCAGCGGCAGTATCAAGTGGCATCGTACCGATGGCAGGCGCGGGGGATGGCGGTGGCTCGATACGCTTTCCTGCTGCATGGTGCGGCGCGTTTGGGCTCAAACCCAGTCGCGGGCGTAACCCAATGGGCCCAGCATTTGGTGAAGGATGGGATGGAGCAGTCGCGGATCATGTAATTACCCGTAGCGTGCGCGATAGTGCCGCGATGCTGGATGCGACCAGCGGTGTAGAAATCGGCGCGCCTTATGTTATCGCACCGCCCGATGGCACATTTTTGCAAGCCGCTATGCGTGCACCAAAACAATTAACCATCGCGCTACATCAACAGCCGTTAGTTGCTAACACTGTAGTTGATAAAGAGGTACTTGCTGTATTAGAACAGACTGCTAAGCAGTTAGAAGCGATGGGTCATCGAGTGGTGCCTGCGGAACCTAATATCAATATCGAACAGTTTTGGCATGATTTTTTGGTGGTGGTCTGCGCGCACACTGCCTTTACCATCGATAATATCGAGCGCTGTTATGGCGCGCAGCATATACAAAACCTAGAGCCGCAGACTTATAACATGGCGATGCTTGGACGTTCGCTATCAGCAGTAGATTTGGCCCATGCCAAGCACGGCTGGCATGACAGCCAATATCAAACTGGTTTATTATTAGAAACCTACGACATGATTCTATCTCCAACCGTACCGACGCCTGCTGTTAAACACGGCGTGCTACCACCAAGTAAGATGGATGAGATGCTCATGCGTAGCGCTGGTTTGCTGAATAAAGGCGTTGATATGGGTAAGTATGCCTTTAGCTCGGGTATGATTGAGAAGCTGAGTGCGCCAGTGCTGGGCAAAATGGCCTTTACCATATTGGGTAATGTGACCGGATTACCGGCTATGTCGTTGCCTGTCGGTATGAGTAAAAAAGGTCTACCAATTGGGGTGCAGCTGATTGGACGCATGAATGATGAGACGACTTTATTCAGTGTGGCAGGTGAGATGGAGCGTGCGGGTTTATTTACTAAGGCGGCGTTTGAGAAGTAATTGCAAGACGCGCTTATCGCTTTGATAAGACGTTTTCAATCAAAGCGGTAGATATCCATGCCTAAGCTATGGTGCGCCATGCTTTGATGCACCACAGAGACGCGTTGACCAGCACCTAAGGCAAAAAATAATGGTAGCAAATGCTCATCACTTGGATGGATGTGTTGATAGTTGGGGTATTGCTGCCAATCTAGTGCAGTGGGAATATCCGTTTTTAGCTGCTGTAGTAACCAGACTTTAAAGTCTTTTGCCGTTTGGTCGATACTATCCGCTTGCCAGCGTAGCGCTTGTAAGTTATGGGTGATATTACCCGAGCCAATGATGAGTATTTGCTCACGACGCAGCTGCGCCAATTGCGCGCCCAATTGATAGCAGGCAGCACTATCGTAATGCTGAGGCAGTGATATCTGTACGATAGGAATATCCGCCTGCGGATAAAGATGCAAAAGCGGCGCCCAGACGCCATGATCACTGGCACGCATTGGATTCAAACTACAATTAATACCGCGGGCAGTGAGCTGCTGCGCCAGTGTTTCGGCAAGCGCTGGCTGACCTGCTGCTGGATATTGTAGCTCATACAGTTCTGTCTCAAAGCCTGAAAAGTCATGCCACGTCTTGGGCTGCGGATTACTGCTGATTTCTAGTTTGGCGGATTGCCAATGCGCTGACATAATGATGATAGCACGCGGCTTAGGTAAGTTTTGGCCGATACGCGCCAGCGCGCTGGTTGTAGCAGATTGTTCAATCGCCAACGTCGGGGCACCATGCGAGATAAATAATGCCGGTAGTTTAGGCGGTTTAGCAGCGCTGGCTATTTGAGGTTCATCTGCCCAAGCAGCGGCCGCTGTAATTGGCGTCGATAACGACAGCGATAAATCATCGCTTTTGTCATCGCGATGATGATTGGTATTTTGGGCATCGGGTAGCACAGGTTTAGGATATCTCATGTGCCATTTATTAGGGCGCGCGCGTAATTTTCAATCCATCTATTTCTCAATCTGGTTATTCGTCATTTCATCTATAGTCGGGTCTATATAAAAAAGAGTCGTTGATATTAACGTGCGACTGCTATCAATTTTTTCTTGCTTGCTGTTCGCAGGCGTGACAGAGGCTGCGAAAAATTGATAGCAGTCGCACTGTATCGTTTTTAAATTGGATCGACTAGGGGCTGTATAGAATTCAGCTAAGGAACTGACAGAGACTATTTTTTAGGCAATTCGACGCCAAAAATAGTAAGTTTAGTTATTCTAAGCGCGATAGTTTTGGCTAGGAAGTGGCAAAAAATAGTCCTGTTCCTTCGGACTGATGCTAAAATCGCCCCAGACGTTGTTGTAAATCTAGCTAAGGTCTCGACATTACCTTCGATTTACGCCTAGTCTGGAATTATTTTAGCGATCAGCAGTCCTAATAGATGAATTCTATACAGCCCCTATATTATTTAGGTTTATGATGTTTAATAAGGTGCGCTATGTAAAAGAGCTTTTTTTTAATTTAATTGCCGCGATGGTAAGGGTGGTTGTTATTGATACTCATCGCTCGATATAGCTGTTCCATTAATACCACACGTACCAGCGGATGCGGTAAGGTCAGCGCTGATAATGACCATTTCACATCGGCCTTTGCCAATACCTCGGGCGAAACCCCATCAGCACCGCCAATCACTAGGGCAATATCATCGCCTTGTTGCATGCCATCTGCTAGCTTATGTGCCAACCCTTCTGTCGAGAGCATTTTACCTTTGACATCGAGTACCCATAGTTGCTCACGACCTGAGGCATTATGTGCGGCCAATATCGCCTGCCCTTCTTGCTCACGGTACTGTGCTAAATTGGCATCAGAAGGGTTTTTTGCCCGCTTTGCAGCGGCAAGCTCCACGATTTCTGTACTCAGCATTGGCTGAATACGTTTAAAGTACTCATCAAACCCTGTCTGTACCCAGCTGGGCATCTTATTGCCAACGGTCAAAATTCTTACCTTCATAATATATACCACTTTAATCATTGATAAAGCGTAACAAAAGAATTCTACGCTTAAGTTAATGTAACAAACAATCCTTTTACGTCAGGGGTTTTTATGGTTTACTACTATTTGACAAACAGTTGTTCTTTAGTTTCTTGTTTTATAACTTTTTATAATTTTATAAAAAATGTCGACTTAAAAGCAGTCGGAGGAAGTCAACACTTTAAGAGAAAATTACAGGCAACCGTATCGTGTCTTATGATAAATCAAAAAATTAACTTGAAGTATTTTTTAATGAAAGGAGTCGTTCATGAATCGTACTATCTCAAAAGCACTTACTCTCACTGCAGGTGTTTTGCTTTCTACTTCTGTCTTTGCTGCCTCTTTAGATGGCACACAATGGCAAACCATTGATGATAAAACAGGCGAAAAAAAGGCCGTCATTCAGTTAACTGAAAAAAGTGGCAAAGTTTCAGGCAAAATTATCAAAGTGCTTAATAAGGAAAAGGCTAAAGCTGTCTGTACCAAATGTCCAGGTAGTCTAAAAGACCAGCCTGTCGAAGGCTTACAGATTTTATCAGGTTTAAAGGCTGATGGTAACAACAAATGGAGCCATGGCAAGTTGGTCGACCCTGAATCGGGAAAAACTTATTCTGGTAAATTGACCCTAAGCGACAATGGTCAAAGCTTAGACCTACGTGGTTATGTAGGCTCACCTGTATTCGGTCGCTCGCAGACTTGGCAACGTATCAAATAGCTATTAGGTAAAATAACTATTTAATAATCATTATTATATAAAGTGGCAGGGTAGCTGATACAAATTGGCTACCCTGTTTATTTGCGCTTAATGACACTAATACTGCTGCCGCTTATCTTGGATTGACGTCACTTTATTTTCATATCAAAGGCTCACATCAAAGGCCTTATGGTTTGTGACACGGTATCTTCTGAGCTTTGGTTATTATCGCTAGCCTCAGTTGGGCTAGGCTTTGGAATGATGGTGAGCTTGGCATCAGACTCAAAAACAATGGCTTCAACATCATCGAAGCTATTCACCCCTTCGGAGCGCATCGCGCACTCTATCTCCTGACGAGTCAACCGCTCGGCACGCATCGTATCTGGTAAAAACTGCCCTTGATAAAAGACGATACGCGGTTCGGATAGAATAAAACTGCTAAATTGCGGTGAGACAGAGGCATATTTAGTGACCAAAAATTGTAATAAGTAGAGCGCCAAAATCGATGAAATTCCTTCTATAAAAGGAATGTCTTTGAGTAAAATAGTGCTGGCACCCAATGAACCGATCATCACAGTGACGATCCAATCAAAATTATTGAGCTGTGACGTTGAGCGTTTACCAGAGGCTTTAGTCACCAGTACGACTGATAGGTAAACCATAACAGTCGTTAAGACGATGCGTCCAAGCTTGTCTATATTGTCAAAAAAAACCATATCCATGATGATTGCTCCTATTAAAAATGCCATGCCGCCAATGGTTAAAACATGACTTATTAAAGTCAGCCTAACGGATTTTAGGTATTAATAGGAGATAAACTTTGTAGAGGCTTGCCTTAATAGGACTAACTCACTTTGCTTTTTGTTTGGGATTAAGTAGGTGGTTGAGCGCCCAAAGACTGATACGAGTACTGACCAAGGTCAACACCAAAATCATAACCAGTGATGACAGTAGTGGCAGCGGCTGCTGCATGGCCATCTCAGATAAAACCTCACGGCTCACTTCATCAAATAAAAAGAACCATATCGCTAAGAAATAAATGACCGTCAGTAGCCAGACGATAGCGACACCGCCAAACATCAAGCGATTGATTTCAGATTTATTCAAAGCGCGCTGCTGATGTTTGATGAATTTATTGACTGCGATATAAGTACCGATAAAAATAGATATGACGGTGACCAGCTGTGAGTTTAAAGCCAGCTTGGTTTGAATCATCATAAATATCACGCTGGCAAGAATATAACCAATCGCAAAAAAACCAACATAGAGTGCCAGTTTAGGTTGCACTGACTCATGACCCTGCGGCAGCCCATGACGGTTTGAACGAGTATTACGCTTGCTAAGGTTGGTGGTTTTGCGTGCCATAAGCGAACCTTTATAAAGGTAAAAAATAGAATATTAAAGTGAATACTTTATCCATGATTCAATAAAAAGTATTTTTGTTAAAAATCAATGCTGCGCGGTCCAATCAAGCATCGCGTCCAACACGGGGCGGGCAGTATAAGCATTTAGCGCTTGGTCACTATTGATAAGGCCAACCACGACATAATCTTGTCCTGATAGCCCTTTGACATAGCCTGCCATCGAGGTGACATTGTTTAAAGTACCCGTTTTTATCCACGCGCGGCCGATGGCTGTTGATTCAGGCAAGCGTTTGCTATGAGCAGCAATGGTGCCACTGACGCCAGCGACCCCTAATGAGTCGACATAAGCATCGAAGCTTGGATGGCTATAAGCGTAGGTTAATAGCTCGCTTAGATTGGCTGCCGTTATTGTACAGTCACGACAAAGCCCTGAGCCATTGGTTAAATGTGGTGGCGGTGTACTTAGATTGGTCTGCCACCACTGGTCGATAGTCTGTAATGCTGCAGGATAGTCCGTCGTAGTCGGTTTGCCAAATTGGTATAAGCTATTTTGACTTTTAATGTTTTTATCAATGCCTTTATTGACGGTTTTATCGACGGCCTTATTATTAGGTTTGCTATTGGATTGATTATTAGCTTGGTTATAAGCCCCGATCGATAGCGCCACTTGCTCAGTCATCACATTATTTGAAAAATGGTTAATATCGTGAATCTGCTGGGTTAAATTCAAAGAGGGATAGCTGACAATCGGTAAGGGGGACATAGGTAGTGCCACCAATCCGCGTTTGGCTTTGAGAGATTTTTGTGCAGCATAAGGCGTTTCTTGGCTAATCACATCGCCGCTCAGCGTGTTGCCTAGCGCTTGCCATTTTGCAGCGACGACACGAGCGGCAAAGTCTTTGGCATCAGGATAAGCAACATAAAAAGCATGCTCTTGGCAGCTGTTGGGCAAATCAGCATTCAATACCAACTGCTTAGCTTGCCACTGCGGCGCAAGACTATAACGGGCTTGTCCACATGCCGCTGAACGCATATCTATCTTATTAGGCAAGTTATAATTCGCCAGTTTCGGTGTATAGGTTAGGCTGGCTTGACCATTGTCTAATGGATAGCTTTTGATACCGACGGTACTAAAATTCACCAAAAAGCCATCGGGACTGGCGTTATAAGGGCGTAACGGTGCGTTGTCAAAAGCGGCAGGGTCTTTACTGATATTTTTAAAAATCGAGCTATCCACAACAATATCACCATCGATATGATGGATGCCTGATCCTTGCACTTTATAGAGTAATTGCTGCAATCGCTCATGGGTCATCTTTGGGTCGCCACTGCCTTGAATAATCAAGTCGCCGTGCAGCCGGTCGCCGATAATAATGCCCGTGTGATAGACGCGAGTGTGCCAGACAAAATCAGCACCCATGGTATCCAAAGCGATAAAGCTGGGAACGAGTTTCATGGTACTGGCAGGTGTGCGCGCGATATCAGCTTGATGATTGAGTAATGGTGAGAATGAGATTTTTATAGAGGATTTATCAGTGCGGGCGTTGCCATTTTTATTATCACCTGCACCATTCACCACTATCGGTTTTGAATGATCATCCAGTATCGTGGGGATACTTTCTAAGCTTTGGTAGGTGTAAGGGTCATCGGTATAAGCATGTAGCTCTTGCTCATGCTTTTTAATCGTTTGCTGTTCAATAGTAACCAGTGCGCTTGGTTTGGTAAGGGGCTTTTTATCACTGTTATTGTTATTGTTATTATTAGGGGTAGTTTGTTGGTGCTTACCGTCCGTATTAGAATCACCGTCTAAGCTGCTACTATCAACGACCTGAATTGGCGCGGGCAAGTGACTGGCATTTTTATCACCGACAGGGGTAATGACAATACTAATATCAGCGGTGGTTAAATCAGCGCGCGATAAGGCCGCTTCGATGGCTTGCGGTAGTGCTGCTTGCGCATGGAACGGTGATGCCATTACGGTTGCCAATAGTGCCAGCATAGGTAAGCATTTACCAGACTGACTAAAGGGTCGAAAATGGCTACGAAGCGGTGATAGTTTGGCAGTAAGGGCGGGAGGGTTGCAGTGTTTTGAGGTGGGTCGCATGAGCATCTTTCATCAGGTGGTAAAAACAGCCTATGGTAACATGAGTTGCTGTTTTCGCGTAGATGGCTTGTTATTGAAAGCGGTGTTTTAAAAACGTCATTTTATAAATAATAATCAACATTAGCGTACATGCAAAAACGCCATCGCTGTCATCAGCGCATCGTTATAAGCGTCGTGGGCGCCCAGCTCAGGGATATTATAATGCGCCAATATATTGGTGAGATGCTGCGCTTGACTGGAGAGCCCTTGGGTTTGACCACTCATGCGCCGACTGTATAAATGGCGCAAATCTATGATTTCGTTTGGCAGCGCCGTGCCCATATAACGCTTGACCAAAGGATTCAAAAACGCGGTGTCTATTTGGGTGCAGAAGCCCACGATTGGTCGATTGCCTATAAACGGCAGCAACAGCGCCAGCATGTCATCGTAGCTCATGCCATGCTCCACATCAGCAGTACGCAGACCATGAATCACAATGGTATCGCGATCGGGCATCACAGGCGGCTTGCATACTAGATGCATGCCATTACCTGTATCGATGGTATTGTCATTGATATGTATCGCGGCGACAGACAATAAATGATGCTTTTTGGGATTAAGCCCTGTCATTTCACAATCAATCGCTACCCATTGTTTAGCCAAAGGTTTACTAAACATCGCTGCCAACTCTGGTCGCTGTAGCTGCCTTTTTTGCAAGCTAGAGGACAACTGTTTTAGCCAATTCATATCCGTCGCTCATCCATTTATGTTGTTGTATTTTTGATTTTATAGTTATAGTTGATGACATGCATTAGTACAGCTGTATTAGTATGCTACTGATATAAAATTTTCTGGTGTGTTGCACATACGCAGAGGCTGCGAAAAACTCATTCCAATAGCACTATAATAGTTCTAAGTTTTTTTGACTATCTCAGAGTCTACATAAATAATCCATCTCAACTGGTTTAAGTAGTAGTTCATGTTTGCTACCGCGCTTTTCAAACTGTATGCAAGCATCAAATATGTATAAATAGATCTCTATTATGGTCAATTGCATATTTTAAGATATAAATCATCTTGTCAATATTTTTATCCTTCGGTATGTCCATATTTAAAAAAGCATCATATACCTTCTCAATCGTTTCAATATCATGTATAGAGTCGTCTTCACTAGGCCCTAAGAGATAATTGTTCGTCTGCTCTGAAATTATATGCTATAAGTTAATTTCTTGATAATATTCGACATTTTTCACTGTGAGAGGTAAGACAGTATTTGCTTGTAGATTATTGTTTCCCCAATCTATCGTTTCAACGTAATCATCTATATTAATGTCGTTGGGTAGGCAAAAAAAGCGGTATCTAAACTCATTATCCAAAATTCATTATCACAGTTTTTTCATGTAGCATGGCATAGTCCAAAATTTCAATCATTTTCATGATATTCATATCCTTTAATGCAACTTCTTTTACTATAGCGTTGCGTATGTTTTGGATTTCTTCAACAAAAACAACATTACTATCAGACGGTCCTATCATATAGTCTGTATGATCTGACATCAAATCCCATAGACCTATTTTGTGATAATAATCTAATTGTTCTTGAGTAAGAGATAAAACAGTAGCAGCTTCTGAATGATCATATCCCCATTGTAATATTTCACTATAATCATCTATATTAATGTCGTCAGGTAAGCAAAAAAAGCAATACTCAGGTGTTTTATTCATCAGCCTGTGTTCCTTATATATAGTTTTTGGCATCTTTTCCTTTAAGGCCTCTACTAGATGGAGGTTTGGCATCTGGCAAAACAATATGACTATGATATTTCTAATTGATAGTGCTGACGCAGCTGATTTTTAAAGCTTTTGACTACTGCCAGACATTCCTTAAGTAGGTCACGCTCAAGCGCTGTGAGAGTGATCGGATTCACTTGCCGTGCATGCTTGTCGTCAGTCGAGAGGGCAACTGACAAACGCTGCGCCATAAAAAACTCCAAAGCTTCTAATAAAGTATCGGCGCGCTCTTGGGTCAAGTGTTGGGCTTGTACCAAAGCCTTGAGGCGATCTTTGCTGCTAGGTACTGCCAAGATGTCATTTTCTAATGCCAAGGTACGGATACCATGGACCAGTGGGAAAATACCCGCTTTTTTTAGGTCGATATCTTGCGAGGACGATTTACCGCCCAGTAAAGGTAGATATTTTTGCCACCACTGATTGATATCACCAAACTGTAGTGCGGCGCGTGCGAACTGCCGTACAAACATCGGATCTGACTGGCGATGGGCTGTCTTTAAGTGTTGACGTACCTGTGTCAGTAGCGACTCATCACCGCAGACGTATTCGCCATCGAGTATAGCGGACAAATAAATACCATGCATCGGGTCGGTATTTTTAAACCACAAACCAATCTGGGCGTTAAATTGCTTTAATGGCTGTCGCCACACAGGATTGGTCATCATAATATTGCCATCGCAAAGTGGATAACCAAGGTCTGCTAAATGATGGTTAAAGGTATCGGCGAACTGTGCCAAATCAGGATGGTTATAGCCATCACGCATAATGAGTGCATTGTCTTGGTCGGTACGCATGATTTGCTCACCGCGTCCTTCTGAACCCATGACGATAAGACAGGTATTTGCCACGACCTCATCAGGCACGATAAGTTGCCAAAGTTTGGTAAAAACTTGCGCGTTGAGGGTTTGTACCATGCGACTGATATTACCAATTTTGACGCCATTTTGATGCTGCACACGAATATAGCGCCCGATAAGCTCAACCGCCGTATCGAGACTGGATAAGTCTTTTGCCTGCTCAATCTGCATACTGATGAGCTGTGAATGGTGACCAATATGCGCGAGCATGTCGCTTTGCCCAAGTATACCTGCCACGTCGCGGTTTTGGTCAATCACTGGTAGCCGATGGATGCGATAGCGGGTCATGGTCAATAGTGCATCACCAATCTCATCGTCGGCTTTGATGGTGCGCAGATTAAAATTGGCATAACGCTGGCAAGTAGTCGTAGCAGGATCTTGCCGATCGCTGATAGCACGGCAGATATCGGTATCGGTTAAAATCCCTAATAAATGACCTGTACCATATTGCTCATTTTCAATGTATTCAATGTTCTCTAGGTGATTTAATGGTCGTACCAGTACGTGTTTTAGCCCAGCTTTGGTCATAATATGGGCAGCGTCATATAGGCTATTACTGGCATCGACGATATGGACAGGCAATAAACTGACATCAATGACTGGTTGCAGCATAATTTGCTGTACTTCTTGTTGGTCATTATAGCTGGTCGTATTTATGGATTTGCTGCGTCGTTGTTGTAACGCCTTTAATCGTTCTGGCAGCTTTTCTGATAGCATTTGGCGGACTAGATGGTTTTGGGCGCTGATTTTATCGAGGGTAGCACCCGATACTTGCAGCAGCAAGGTATCCTCAACAGCTTGGTATTGGTAGGGTGTGGTCAAGCCAGCTTCAACACTGTCTGGTATGCTTTTGTTATTGTGAGATTCAGGTAGGCGACGGCTATCGAACCAGTCGTTATTATTGAGGTCGTCAGAGTGGTTGCTACCTAGATAAGAAGCGACAAACTCATCGTCGAGTAATTGCTCAATCTGGCCTTTTATGACCACATAAAGGCACTGTAGCTCTGCGGCAGACAAAAACTCATCTTTGGCAAGGTAACGGATTTGGGTGTTTTTTCTGATACTTTGACGTTCAGCTAAACTCAATACATCAAAGGGTGGCTGGGTAAAATCAAGATGGGGCATGGCATCATCCTTGATGGCATCGTTGTGAAAAGACAGGGTTGTGAAAAGACAGTTTATTATAAAAGTAACTTTACTATAGCATTGTTAGAGATTTCGTTTGATTTGCGTTATGCCGCTAGCAGCTGACGAATGCGCTCAATCGCTTCACGGCTTTCCTCAACGCTAGCGACGAGCGCGATACGCACATAACCTTGTCCAGGGTTGTTGCCATTGACCTCACGCGACAGATAGCGTCCTGCTAAGGCGTGAATGTTGGCTTGCTCGTATAGTGCTTTCACGAATACTTCGTCATCACCATTAAACTGCTCAGGGACTTTTACCCAAAAGTAAAATCCAGCTTCAGGCATCCGCAACTCTAATAGATGACCCAATTCAGACATCCATAAGGCGAACTTCTCTTGATACAGAGCACGATTGTGTGCCACGTGTTTTTCATCTTGCCAAGCAGCGATAGAGGCGAGCTGATGCGGTATCGGCATCGCACAGCCTTGATAGGTACGGTATTGTAAATAGCTCTGCAAAATATTGGCATCACCGGCGACAAATCCTGAACGCAGACCCGGCAGGTTTGAGCGTTTGGATAAAGAATGAAAGACGATACAGTTTTTAAAATCATGACGACCAAGGGTAGCACAGGCTTGTAACAAGCCAATTGGTGCCGTGTCAAAATATAGCTCGCTATAACACTCGTCACTGGCAATGATAAAGCCGTATTGATCGGACAGCCGAATCAGGTATTCCCAATCATCCATAGTCATAACCGAGCCGGTTGGATTGTTTGGGTTACAGACGAACAATAGCTGCGTGCGTGCCCAAACATCTTTGGGGACCGAGCGATAATTGCCCTTAAAGTCATTATCCAATGAGCAAGGCACAAAATAAGGCTCTGCTTGTGCCAGTATCGCCGCACCTTCGTATATCTGATAAAACGGATTGGGCATGACTATTATCGGAGAAAAAGCTATAGGAGAAAGAGCAGATATAGGAACAACAGTAGCAGAAACAGGTGAGGGCTGATGAGATGCAGGTAGTGACCGGCTTTCTTTATCGATGGGTTTATGATCGACAACCGCTTGCACCAAGCTAAAAATTGCCTCGCGTGTCCCCATGACTGGTAATACTTGCTTATTTGGGTCGACATGAGTGAGGAAAAATCGCTTTTCCAACCAATGGGCGATGGTTTGGCGCAGCTCAAATAGACCATTGGTGGTTGGATAACGGCTTATTGTGTCCAAGTTTTCTCGTAGAACGTCCAAAACAAATGCTGGTGGCGCATGTTTTGGTTCACCAATACCCAGCTTAATTTCACTATAGTGAAGGGCTGGAGAGCTATCAGCAAGCAATGTTGCCATTTTTGCGAAAGGGTAAGGATGCAGGTATGTCAAGTTGTGATTCATAAGTAGAGTAACTATAATAGACAATTAATAATAAAGTTATAAAGAAAAATTACATTAGAGCAGTGTAGCACTTCTCTTTAGGTTTTATAACTTATAACAATGCAGGACATGACTGCCAGCTTCAATGAGCGCTTATGGTAAGGATAACTTGATATGTCTAGTATTTCAAAAACGAATGATTTCAATGCTAAAGATATCACTAATGAAAATTTTGATAACCGTGTGCAAAGTACTGAAGTATACGAGCTGCTAAAAGAGCGGGAACAATGCTGGTGGCAAACGCGTCAGCACTTAATTGAGCACAAAGAAAATAAAATATTTTGGTTTGGTGAAAACAGCTTAATCATGTGGTTATTATGGCAGTTGGTTGGCTATGTCGTCGTGGCTATCGTAGTAATGTTGCTTAGCAATATGTTGGATGTATCATTACCTTTATGGCAATACGCAGCGTTATTTATATTACAAACGGTTATTTTTCTGGTTACCTTTGCTGCCAAAGGTCGACTGGGCAATCGTTTGCAACGTAACATTGAACAAGAAGAGTTGTTACGCGAACAAGCACTTAGTGAGATGGTTGTTTTGGCAGAAGACAGCCTTTACCCCGATGTACACGCCAAGTCGCCTATCTCTTTGAGAGAGTTATACGATCATCTTGACGGCGAGTTCCATTTAGCAAGCTTAGAGTGCTTATTACAAAAAGAGGTTGATGCTGGTCGTTTAATATTGAGCCAACAGCAGCTAGATATAGAAGTTTTGCCCCCCGTGCTCGCTGATGATGAGCTCAATGAACATGCTAGTGAGATGATATGTAAAAGCACCTTATAATTGATAATACCTTATAAAAGGTGCTATCAATTATCGTAAAACCCTGCTCAACCACGCCCGTTTTAGACAAGATTGGTGTCTTTTTGTACATTAAAACTGGCTATCAATGCGGTTTTTAATGCTTGTAATCTATCAGTAGATAACGGCTTATCTTTTTGATCACTGATATAAAACATGTCTTCTGCACGCTCACCTAAGGTGGTAATGCGCGCCGCATGAACTTCAATCTTCTGTTGCAAAAAAACCTGTCCGACTCGTGCCAATAACCCAGGTTGATCTAAGGTTTCTAGGCTCATAATATGCTGATCTGATGCCTCATTGAACTCAAAATTAATTTTTGTCGTCACTTCAAAGTGTCTGAGCTGGCGCGGGATACGTTTATGAGTCAGTTTTGGTACTGATGGGTTTTTAAAGGCCGCAATCAGTCGCTGCTTGAGCTCTTGCTGGCTGTCATCGTCGACCAGTAGCGTGCCACTAGGGTCTAACAATACATAAGAGTCCAAGGCAAAATCGCGGGTGGCAGTAATGATGCGCGCATCTAAAACATCGAGATTCATCTGATCAAACACCGCCATGGTGACCGCAAATAAATTGGTCTGATTTTGGGTATAAATAAACACCTGTACTGCATCAAGTGCCAGCTCACGATGTTCGCGTAACACCACCAACGGTGCACTATCGGTATCAGAGGCACGACCAATGGGCGGATGACTCAAAATCGCTTCGGTATGCCATAAGATATCTTCAGGGATTTCTCGTAGGAAATACTCATCCCCTAGGTCATCCCATAGCCGCAATACCTCATTATGATTCATGTGCATATTATCGACATTATCGAGCATGGCCGCCGCTTGCTTGCGCGTGGCAGTGATCATATCCTGCCGATTGGTCGGTGCATCGATATCAGCGCGCAGGATACGCCGTGTTTGTGAGTATAGCTGCTTCATAAGCGTGGCCCGCCAGCTATTCCATAACTGTGGATTGGTCGCATTCATATCAGCGACAGTCAGCACATAGAGATGATTGAGATGGGTGACATTGCCGACTAAGTCCGCAAAAATACTGACGATTTCTGGGTCTGAGATGTCCTTTTTCTGCGCAGTCATCGACATCAGTAAATGATAGCGAGTAAGCCAGCCGACTAAGTTGGCATCTGCCACACTCATGCCATGGGCTAGGCAAAACTCAATCGATTCCGTTTGCCCAAGCTCGCTATGGTTGCCGCCGCGTCCTTTGGCGATATCATGGAACATCGCTGCCAGTACCAAGATCTCTTTGCGCTCGATACGCTGAAAAATAGAGCTAACCAGTGGAAAGTCTTCATAAAAACGCGGATCGGTAAAGCGGTGCAAGATGCGAATCAAAAATAAAGTATGCGCATCTACGGTATAGCGATGAAATAAGTCGTATTGCATCATACCAGTGACTTGGGCAAAAGCAGGAATATAATTACCCAAAACCCCATAGCGATTCATGGCACGCAGGCGATGAAACAAATAGTTCTGCTCTTTTAAATTGGCTAAAAAAAGCGCTTGGTGAGTGGGGTTGTCTCTATAAACCTGATCGATACCGCGTGCGGCAATTTTTAGCGCACGCAGCGTATGAGTGCGGACGTTTTTGATACCGTACTGACCCATGAGTAAAAACATCTCTAGTATGGCTTCAGGATGCTGAGCAAAAACCCTGTGGTGCGCCATGGCAATTTGTTCGCCGACTTTATTAAAGCGCGCGTTAATTGGCTGTTTTTTTGGACGTTCATTGTCAGGTAGCTGCGGCTCTATAATCGTCTCATAATAATGATTGATCAGCATCTCAGACAGCGTCGATATCTGCATGGCGCAGCGATAATAATCGCGCATAAAACGCTCAACAGCGGCATTAGGCTGATCATCTGGCTGGGTCTCATAGCCCATCAATTGCGCAACTTCACGCTGATAGTCAAACAACAGCCTATTCTCGTTGCGACCGGTTAATATATGTAGATAGTGACGTATTTGCCATAGATAGCTTTCCGCAAAGCTCAGCTCATCAAATTCTTTTTCTGTTAAAAAGTTTTGTTGTACCAAGTCATAAAGTTTGCCAACACGAAAGTAGCGTTTGCTTACCCAACCGATAATATGGATATCACGTAAACCACCAGGGGCGGTTTTGATATTGGGCTCAAGATTGTATTCTGTGGCATTGTGCTGCAAGTAGCGCGCTTTTGCTTCATTGATTTTCACCTCAAAGAACGCACGCGGCGACCACTGTTTATTGACGATTTGCAGAGGCACTTCTTGCAAAGCCTCGTTACCCACGAGCAGCCGCGCCTCTAACAGCGCACTGGCAATGGTATGATCGAGTGCCGCTTCTAACCCGTCATCGACGCTACGTACTGATAGCGCAGGCTCAAGCCCAATATCCCACAGCAGGGCGACCAAATTGTCGATTTTACCGCTGGTGTCGGTATCAATTTCGTCGGGGGAGAGCAATAAAATATCGACATCTGAATACAGCGACAGCTCACCGCGACCATAGCCGCCTATTGCAAATAATGCTAAATCCGTCTTGTCTAACTCAAACCAATCAAACAAAGCGATGAGCAGTCCATCGATAGCGCAGGCGCGTGCCTCGACCAGTTGCCGGATACTGACGCCTCGTTCCAGTGCGCGGCTGATATCGTCATTGATTTGGAGTAACCATTCAGGAATGCCGAATAGCGATTTTTCTGTTATGTCATTATTTGTTTGGACGTTATTCGCTGGCAGGGTACTGACTAGCTGGTTATCGACTAGCAAGGAGGCGGCTGGCAAGGAGGCGGCTGTCTTGAGGTTGTTTGATAATATAGGCATCGGCGTCAAATCAATGGTGGCGACATCACAATTAAACATGAGTGTTATCCAATTAAAAATTTAAAAATAAAGCGCTAAGGCGTGTTAAAACCAAATAAAACGGAGTTATTTTTAGTTCACTTAGGTGTTCATCGATTGAATTGAGAACACGCCCTAATTATAATCCAAAAAAAAGACCGCCTAGGCGATCTTTTATGGGGTTATTGGGTTAAAAAACTTAAGTCTTCTTCGGGTCGAGTGGTGAATACTTCACAGCCATTATCAGTCACGACCATGGTGTGCTCCCACTGCGCGGATAGCTTACGGTCTTTGGTAATGGCAGTCCATTCGTCTGGCAAAATTTTGGTCTGCCAAGTACCTTGGTTAATCATCGGCTCGATGGTAAAGGTCATGCCGGTTTTTAGCTCAAAGCCGGTGCCTTTTTTACCATAGTGCATCACTTGCGGCTCATGGTGGAATTCATCGCTAATGCCATGACCACAGAACTCGCGCACGATACTGAAACGCTCAGGCTCGACCACTTCTTGGATAGCGGCACCGATATCACCGAGACGAACGCCATCTTTGACCACGCTCATGCCAGCATAGAGTGCATCTTGCGCCACCTTGCAGATACGCTGCGCCATGATGGAGCCATCGCCAATGATCCACATTTTAGAGGTATCACCATAATAACCATCCTTGATGACGGTCACATCGATATTGATGATATCGCCATCTTTTAGCAGTTTGTTTTCGGTAGGGATACCGTGACAAACCACGTGGTTGACCGAGGTACAGATGGATTTAGGAAAGCCGTTATAGTTAAGCGGAGCAGGAATAGCCTTCTGCACATTAACGATATAATCATGAGCAATTTGGTTTAATGCTTCGGTGCTGACCCCAACTTTGACATGCTCATCGAGCATGACCAATAATTCGCTAGCAAGCTTGCCGGCCACGCGCATTTTTTCTATGGCTTCGGGGGACTGGATAAGAGATTTTTTAGTCATCATTGTCTTACTTATAGTTATGGAGTTTATGTGTTTAAATTATAGCATAAATGCATTAGTGGTGGTTTTGCTAGCCTTAACAATGGCTCTGTCTATTGATTAGATGTTTTGTGGTTAATATATGGCATAATTTGACTGTATAGTCATCGAAATATTGTATATATTTAAAAAATCAATTGAATATTACAAATTATAGAAGTATTGTAATTTTAGTTGCCAAATGGATTGGCAGTGGTTTTTAGCGCTTTTGCGCTGGATGCAATAGATAAGATTCTTTATAAAAACTACAAAACTTTAACGATAACAAGTTTAACGATAACAAGGATGTTGTTATGACTCAGAAACTTCCCCCGCGTGCCCGTGTTTTTCTCACGCCAAGCGCATTTTTGCCGTCACTCTGTGCCATTGGCGCTGGTGTTCTAATGCTGACCTTGCAAACGACCTCTGCCCAAGCAGCGGGTCAGTACTATAACTGTGCCAATCCTACGGGTTGTAAATTGGTCAGTAGTAAACATTGGACATCAAAGCACACTGATACCAAATATCCTGTCGTCATGGCGCATGGTCTGGGTGGGTTTACCAAGGCATTTGGATTGGTTGACTATTTTTATGGTATTCCTGAAACGCTTATGAAAGGAGGCAGTCAGGTCTATACCACCAAGACATCATCAGTGAATAATAGTGAGTTCCGCGGTGAGCAATTACTGCAACAAGTTAAAACCATCAGCGCCATCTCAGGCAGTCCCAAAGTCAATTTACTTGGTCACAGTCAAGGCGGTATCGATATTCGTTATGTCGCTGGTGTTGCACCAGAGTATGTGGCTTCGGTAACCGCAATCTCAAGTCCGGAGCAAGGCTCAAAAATGGGCGATTGGGTCATCAAACAAGTTGTTGAAGGCAGTGCCAATGATGGCTATGGAGAAGGCGAGTTTAATGTTGGCTCACAGATTGCCCTAGGTTTCTTTAAGTTCGTCGGTGGCTTTATGGATATCAGCGCCGGCATTAGCTTTAAGGAGTTACAAGAGCAAGATGGCTGGAATGCAGTTCAAGCCCTATCTACTGATTACGCCGCCAAATTTAACGCTAAGTTTCCAGCAGCGATGCCGACCAGCTACTGTGGTCAGCCCGCCAATACTGAAGTTAATGGGATTAAGTATTATTCATTCAGCGGCATTGGGCAGATAACCAATGGCCTCGACCCCAGTGATTATATGCTGGCTCTGACAGGGTCGACGTTTAATGGTGATCCAAACGATGGCTTGGTATCTGCTTGTTCGAGCCGCCTCGGTTACGTGGTGCGTGATGATTATCGGATGAATCATTTAGATTCCGCCAATCAAGTCTTGGGTCTGACCGCATGGGGGCAGCCTGATCCTAAAACCCTATACCGCGACCAAGTGAACCGCCTGAAAAAAGCCAGTCTATAAAGGGTGTTGATAAAATTGGCACAAGCTTATTATTACCTTGAGTCTGCCTAGATTGTATAGAAACAGGGTCCACAGTGTTGGCCCTGTTTTTTTATATCAAAGATGTATGGTCGATGCTAAATTAAGATAAGTTTTTTTGACGCGTGACTGGTATTAATTTTTCTTGCTTGCTGTGTCTACGCTGACAGAGGCTGCAAAAAATAATACCAGTCGCATGGTATCTTTTTTTACATCGAACTGACTATATATAAACTGATTGATTAAATAAGATGTTTTCGTTATGTCCAATAATCGCCATTTCCCGTTGTTGCCCATCGTTATTATTGCTGTGATTATCGCTATAACAATAGCGGTTATTTTATGGTTTAAGCCTAATGATAGCGGTGTTGACGCTTTACCCATGACTACTACCGCAAACAGTAACGACGGTGAGCTTGACTTGACAAATATGGCTGGGTCAAACAACAGTGTTAGTACTTCATCAAATCAAGATAACGCTGGTTTTAGAACAGGACTGGAGAATCTGCCGCGCTCACTACAAGGCACCGATGTCGATGGTGAGATTATCATTGACGAAAATAAACAGCTGGTAGTCACCGAAGGCTTACGGCGCTTGTTTGATTATTTTTTATCGGCACTTGGTGAGGAAGACGAGGCCATTATCTATACTCGTGTGCAAAGCTATATTCGCAATCACACGCCAGAACCTGCTGCCAGCCAAGCTATGACCATATTTGATCAGTATGTAGCTTATCTTAAAGCAATTCCTGATATAGAAAATCGTTATGGAAACTTGCAGTTGCAAGCAACAGAAAACGGCGAGCTAGATTTAAACGTTGTCGCACAACAAAAGCAAGATGTGGCTAAACTACGTCAGCAGCATTTTGAAAAGGCGACAATCACGGCGTTCTTTGGAGCAGAAGATGAATACGATGATTACAGCATCGAGATGGTGAAAATCAATCAAAACCAACAGCTATCTGATGCGCAAAAACAAGCCGCAAAGCAAGACTATATAAGCCGCATGCCAGACAACACGACCAAAGCCAATCTTACTCAACAAGCCAACCTAAATGAGTTGATGAGCCGCACAGAACAGATGAGAGACAGAGGCGCAACGGTTGAAGAGTTATATAGTATGCGTCGGGAGTTAGTCGGCGCGCCAGCAGCAGCAAGGCTTGCCCAACTGGATCAAGAAGACGCTAATTTTGATCAGCGATTTAATCAATATCAAGCGCAAAAGCAGCGCCTTTTGAGCCAAACTAACGATAAAGCACAGGCTCAAAATCAAATCAATCAAATAGAGCAACAACTGTTTAATGATGCGGAGCGCAAACGGTTGGCAGGGTATGCCGCTGTGCAGCAACAGAAAATGTCCAATACAAACTAGGGCCTGTCGTCGATCTGAACGAAAGCAACTATCAAAAAGCAACTATCAATCTGAATGAAAGCAACTATCAATCTGAATGAAAGCAACTAAAAAGCAACTAAATGGGTAAAAATGAGCACAGGTAATGAAGGTTTAGGTCGTGAGGTTTTAGGGAGGACAGCTTTAGAGAAGCTAGATTTAAAGAGTGAGCAGGCGCTAACAGCTAATAGGTCGCTTAGCAAGGTATGTTAGCAAAAACCCTATAGAGTAAACAAATATGGTTGTAATTATACACTTAATCTATCATGACAAATGGGTGACGATTATGCATAATAGCCGCGTTGCTACGATTGATGATTACAACAATAAATTAATCACAGCAAGTACAAATGCTTAGGGTGTGTGCCCAATATTTTCAAAATGAGGGCGCACCTTAACATAATGAACAATACTTGATTTATATTTGATTTTATAGGAGTTTATATGAAAAACATGACTAAAATGATGATGGCGGCTACTTTGGCTGTAGGTACACTAGCTGCTGGTTGCCAAACCACGCCTAGCGTTACCGCACCAGTTGCGCAACCAATTACGGCTAAGGCTTTACAAGCGTATGATTGGCAGCTTGTTGATGCCAAGCGTACCAATGGCGACAAAGTAAGCCAGCTGTTCTTCGATCCGGCTAAGCCATTAACATTGAAATTCTTTAAAGATAATGGCAATGACCGCGTTACATTTGTGAACACCTGCAATAACATGGGCGCTAACTATAGTGTTGAGAATGGCAATGTCGTATTAGGTAACGTTTTATCTACTATGATGGCCTGCCCTGAGCCACAAGCAAGCTTTGATACAGCAACTATGGCGACTGTACAAGGTAAATATAGCATCAATGAGAATGCCAATAAAACCCCTATTTTGACCATCACCAATGATAAGCAAGTTGCTCACTTCAAAGCAATTTCTAAATAATCCAGTGATTTAGCCGATTATTCATTTGGCTTAAATATACTGTCGCTGTAGATTAAAACGTGCCTCACTTATTAGTGGGGCATTTTTTTGATCTAAAATAAGTGTCTAATCTAGGTTACACTGGCTCTATCGCTTGGTTCTGGCGTGGAGATTTCTCATATCCATATAAAGTGTGTCGAAATAGGGTGTGTTGAACATTTTTTTCTTGCTTGCTGTTCGCCAGCGTGACAGAGGCTGCAAAAGACTCACTCCAGTAACACTTGTATCGGTTTTAAAGTAAATCAACATATTAGGGCAATATCTTATGTTAAAAGCTACTGTGTCCAAACAATCCTTTGATAGATGCAATATAAGTAGGTACAAGATGAACTGCACGGCTGCGCTTCCCATACTGGCTATCCCAATGCTCACTGTACTAACAGGGTGTCAAACCATACTAGATACTGCGCCTAAAGCACCTGCCAGTATGATTATCAATAAGAAGCTGAACACGAGTAATCCGCTCACTGCAAAAATGCCAGCGATAGATCAGCAAGGCTATATTGCTTATGTCGAAGAACAAGGCGTCGGTGTTGCTAAAGTCTCTACGCTATATCGTATCAGGCCGGATGGCAGCAATCGCCAAATGATTGACCAGCTAAATGGCTATATCTATGCGCCGGTGTGGTCAACGGACGGTCAAATGCTTGCTTATAGCAAACAAGCGCCGCGCCAGCATCCGAAGATTTATATTTATAATGTTAAGAGTAATAGCAAAAATCTAGTCGTAAACGCCGAGGGCAGTAATTTATCACCGTCATTCTCACCTGATGGGCAAAAAATCCTCTATAGCTCGACTGTCGGTGGCAATGCTGATATCTATGAGATGCGCCTCAGCGATGGCAGTATCAAACAACTCACCACTTTACCGAGTACTGAGGTACAGCCAAGCTATGCAAGCGATGGCAAGAGCTTCGTTTATACCAGTGATAAAGTACGTGCTGGACGTCCAAGTATTTATCGTTATTATTTTGCCACGGGTCACGCAGCATTGATATCGACGGGAGGCTATGCCGCCAGTCCACAGCTTAGTATAGATGGTCAGCGCTTGGCATACCTTAATGGTCGCAAAGCGGCGGTGATGACACTCGGCACAGGAAAAGTGATTAATCTGGCAGAGACGGGTCTTGATGAGCCTGCCCGATTATCACCGTCTGGGCAATATGCCATTTATCCAATGCGTCACTCAAATTTAGGCGGGCAAGTCGATGGTAAAAGTGGAGGCGGTCTGGTCATACACTCATTGTCGGGTAATACCAGCTACGCCATTAATGACAAAGAGGGTGGCATGGTACGCTCACCGATTTGGGGACGTTAATAGTGAAAGCTCTATATTAAGTAATGAGATGTCTATATAATCACCAATAAAGAAACATAAGTCGATTATAAAAGTCTGGATTTTAGAGGTTATTTATTATCCACTTAACTTCCTCAAACCTAACAAAGTCATCGTAGCCCGACCTTGTTATTCAACATATAGTCGATACTGAATAAAATAGATACACAGCACTATACAGCGTGACTGGTACAAATTTTTCTTGCTTGCTGTGCCTACGCCGACAGAGGCTACAAAAAATGTATCCCAGCCCCGCTGTATCTCTTTTATATTGACCTGGCTATATAAAATCAAAACGTATCGTATTAAATCGAGCCATCAAGATATTACAGTGGGTGGCTAAAAGGAGAAAACGGGCAATGCAAGAATCTTTTTTAGTATTTATCACTAAAATCAGTTTATACCCCACGTTTATTTTTACGGGGCTTGTGATGTTCGTTACTTTGTATTGGGTGGTCTCTTTACTCGGTATGGCAGATATGGATAGCGTAGATTTAGGTGATTCAGGCGGCGATGTAGATGCTTCCAACTTATCATCAGCAGGGTTTTTTACGGGTCTTATGCTCAAATTTGGGCTTTACGGTGTGCCTTTAATCATCATACTCAGCTTAATTAGCTTAATCGGGTGGTTATTAAGCTATTTATATAGCAGCTTCTTACATCAATATTTTGACTCTGGACTTTTATACTATCTATTTGGTACTGGGGCTCTGATTTTTGTATTGGTGGTCTCCATGTGGCTGACCGGTATTATCATTTCACCTATTCGCAAAAATATCACCAAAATTCCAAAGCGTAATGCCTCGAGTAATCTCGGAAAAACGGCAATTGTGCGCACGCTTAGTGTGACCGACAAACACGGCGAGGCGGAATTAAGTGATGGCGGTGCCGGATTGATACTTAGAATTCGTCCCGATATCAACGATAATGATCATCTGCTCAAGCAAGGTGACAAAGTGGTATTGGTAGAGTATTTGGATGAGATTAATGCCTACCGAGTCGCTCTGGCCAAAGATAAAGAACCATCGTCAATGATTTAACCAATAGGGCTTTGGTTATAGGCTTTAGCGATAGATTGGATTAAGAGTTAAAAATAAATAGGTAATCGCAGTTAATCGATAGCGGCTGAGTAAGTGTAGAAGAAAGATCAGCTATTGATAAGAAAGATATTAACGGTTTTAAATTTGGTTGGAATGTTTTAATTAAAGGAAGGAATATGGACATACTCATTATCGTCGGCGTGGTTGTGGTGCTGGCGTTTGTTTTCATTATGGCTGCGCTTTTGATGCTAAAAGCCTTCTACTTTAAGGTAGAGCAGGGTAAGGCGTTGATCATTAACGGGGTCAACAAAATCGCCGTACGTTTCGATGGCGGTTTTGTGTGGCCAGTCATTAACAAAAAGGAGTTAATGA
This sequence comes from Psychrobacter sp. FME5, assembly GCF_014861375.1. Lineage (NCBI taxonomy): Bacteria > Pseudomonadati > Pseudomonadota > Gammaproteobacteria > Moraxellales > Moraxellaceae > Psychrobacter > Psychrobacter sp. FME5. The sequence goes on from NZ_RRYX01000020.1 coordinate 32,152, forward strand.
GAATCTCGCTAATCACCCTAGAGGTGGATAGACGCGGTAAAGAAGGACTGATTTGTGCGGATAACATGCGTGCTGATATCACGGTGGCGTTTTATTTGCGGGTCAATGAGACTGAAGAAGACGTGCTTAAGGTTGCTAAATCTCTTGGCGCTGAGAGAGCCTCAGACAAAGTGGCCGTTAATGAGCTGTTTAATGCTAAGTTCTCGGAAGCCTTAAAAACGGTTGGTAAGCAAATTGATTTCGTCAAATTGTTTGAGAATCGCAGTGAGTTTCGTGACAGTATCGTTAAAGAGATTGGCAATGATCTAAACGGCTATGTCTTAGAAGATGTGGCGATTGATTACTTAGAGCAAACCCCGAAAGTGTCCTTGGATTCGAGTAATATCTTAGATTCTGAGGGTATCAAAAAGATTACTCAATTAACAGCCTTTCAAAACGTCATGACCAACGAGCTTGAGCGTGATGAAGAGTTGGCGGTTAAAAAGAAAAACGTTGAAACGGTCGAAGCGATGCTTGAGCTTGAGCGTCAACAAGCAGATGCTGAAGCCAAACAGAAACGCGAAATATCCTCAGTGATTGCCCGTGAGACGGCTGAGACGCGTAAGATTGAAGAAGAAGAACGTAAAAAGTCTGAAACCGCGATTATTATGGTTGAGCAGGATTTAGCGATTCAGCGCGAAAACCAACAACGTGAAGTTGAAGTGGCGGGACAAAATCGTCTGCGTGCGGTGGTTATTGAAGAAGAGAAGGTCACCCGAGCTCGTGATTTAGAAATTGTCTCGCGCGAGCGTGAAGTTGACTTGCAACGTATCGAAGCCGAGCGTGCGATTGAGCTTGAGAAAAAAGAAATTGCTAACGTCATTCGTGAGCGTATCGCGGTAGACAAAACCGTCGCTCAAGAAGAAGAGCGCATCAAAGAAGTTCGCGAAGTCAGCGAAGCTGAGCGAGCTAAGCAAACACGCGTACTGGCAGCCGAAGCTGACGCTGAAGAAATCAAAGTGCGTCAAGTCAAAAAAGCAGAAGCAGAAGAGTTGTCTGCCAAGCACAAAGCAGTCGAGATTACCACGCTTGCCAATGCCAACCTTGAAGCCTCAGCCAAAGATTCAGAGGCCAAAATTAAAATGGCCGAAGGTATCAAAGCCGAAGAGTCCGCACATGGCTTTGCTGAAGCCGCGATTCAAGAGGTAAAAGCTGCCTCTTTAGAAAAAGAAGGTCTGGCCAAAGCCAATATTATCAAAGCGACAGGTCAAGCCGAAGCGCAATCAGAGCGTGAAAAAGGCATGGCTGATGCTGAAGTTATCGCGGCTCGCGGTGCATCTAATGCCAAAGCCGAGCATGATATCGGACTGGCAGATGCTCAGGTTATCGCCGCTCGCGGTGAGTCAAACGCCAAGGCAGAGCGCGAAGTTGGGCTGGCCAAAGCCGAAGTGACTCGTGCGCATTTCCAAGCAGAAGCAGATGGTCTGGTCGAGAAGTTCAATGCCATGGGTAGCATGAGCAAAGAAGCTCGCGAGCACGAAGAGTTCCGTATGGGTCTTGAGACTGCCTTGCAAGAAGCGATGGCGTCGATTGATGCTGGTAAAGAGATTGCCAAAGAAAACGCTGAAGTATTGGCGGTCGCGCTACAAAAAGCCAAAATCGATATCGTTGGCGGTGAAGCGCACTTCTTTGATAACTTTGCTAAGTCGCTATCGATTGGTAAAGCCATCGATGGTCTCGCTGGCAAGTCAGATACTTTGGGCGGCATTATCAATACCATGATGGCCAATCAAGTAATGAATAAAACCAATAAAGCGAACGATGAGTCTGATAACAAACCTGCTTAATCTAACGCTTCATCTTTGGCTAACGGTTTATTTTTGAAGGTAATCGTCAATCAGTAATTTTATTAAAGCCAGTGGTGGTTTAGGTCGCCACTTGCTTTTGCCAACTCAAGTGTAACGCTAACAATGAGCTGGCTACTCTAAAAAAATGAGTCATGAGCATTCGTTTTTTTAGAGTAGCCAAGTGCTGCTTTAATAAAAAATTTATAAAAAACCAAACTATTTAGCTTTATCTTATTTTTCCTATTGCCTAAAAATAAAAATGGACGAGCAACGATGGCGGACACGCAAAACCCAACCAATTTTGATAAAAACGACAACGATAATCAAACTGACCAAGCAGTTGCCTCAGGCAATGCTTATGAGCTTATTAAAAAGCGTCTGACTGAGCAAGGCAGCCGCCTAGAAACACAAACGGCGAACCTCAATAACGCTCGCTTGGAAGAGTTTGGTAGTACGCAAATGCAAATCGTTGCCCGCACACGTATTCGCACTGAATATAACTGCGTGGCGCAAGATATGGTGCAAGTGGGCGACTATCTGTTATTTGGCTACAATGTTTTTATGGGGCTTAAAAGAGCGAGTAATATTAAGGATGTACTATCACTATATCGCCTGATAGACCCGACTGATAAAAGTCGTAGTAATGATAATAGTCATGATAGCAGTGATGAAATAAATGACAAAGACCACAAAAATGACAGCACTGACCAAGAGTATCAGCTTGAAGAAGTGGATATAACAAATACCTTCTTAGATCAAGAGGCATTTGTCCAAGATTTTAACGAGTTATATCGCTATTACAAGCAGACCCGCTTGATTCAGCTAACCGTTAAAGACAGTAAACTGCTATTAGCGTTTCAGATTGGTGAGCGTATCACCGATATACGTGTTTTTCGTTTTGCCTTAGATTTTAGCCAAGGCACCCCAGAATCTGCCCAAGTCGCCTATGTGGATAATAGAGGCGAGCGCGATATTGAACTGCCTCCTGCCTATGATTTTGACTGGGTAGAAACCACGCGTGATCAGATGATCAATGGTAAGTACCCGCATATGAATATCTTAGATACGATATTTGTAGAAACGATTGGCGGCGATTTAACCATCAAGATTGAGGATAATACGCAGTCAGGGCAGGGTATTTATAGCGAGCCTGTGAGTGATCGCACTCAGTCGCTGACCGATGCCGAGATTGCTTATGCCAAAGTGGGTAGTTTAATCCTGCTGAAGATACTGCCTTATCGCGAGGACAGTTATCGTTATTTTGTTTATAACACCTTGACCGAAACGGTGCTGCGTCTAGACGCCATTGGTCAGTCGTGTGTCCAGCTGCCGGAAGATCACGGCATTATATTTCCAGGTGGTTATTATCTGCAAACGGGCGAAAACAAGTTATTTGATGCTCAAAACGTTGATGCTACAAACCTACAGTTCAAACGCAAAATCGTCTCACCAAACGGCGAAGACGTTCTCTTCTTATTCTATGATGTCGCTTATGGTGTCACAGGATTATTTCCTTATAATCTAATCAAAAAACAACTGGCAAACCCTATTTATTGCAACGGTATGGCGTTGGCGGACAGTGGTCGCTTGGTGCTGTTTAGCGCCCAAAGTGAGCCGTCGCGCATTCACCCGATGCAGATATGGCATACGCCCTATGCCTCACCTGAGTATGTTAGTGAGCTGCCGGAAAGCAGCAGTTTTTACGGCAAAATCGGCAATAAAGAATTGGTACGCGGTATCTCAGACCTTTATAGCATCACCCGCCTAATCGATAACCAAAGTGTCTCACAAAAGCTCTACGAGGAGTTGGCGGATAATACCAGTCGTCTCTTTGATAGTTATTATTGGCTGTCTGAACCTGAGCTGAACGAGGTTGCAGGTAGTATTAAACAAGTAACGGCTACCGCTGAGTTGGTCATTGATGAGTTTGCCAAAGTACAAAGTATTCAAAAGCAAACCCAAACCGCTTTGAGCGATGCCGACGCTCAGCAAGGTGAGATATTGCGGCAGATACGCGTCACTACTTTTGAGTCTGCCAGTGATTACGTGGAGCAGCTGTCGGCGTTAAGACAACAAAAGGGTCGTCTGGTTAGCCTAGAGGATTTGCGTTATTTAGATGGCGATAAGCTTGAAGCGTTGCAGGCTCAACTAGAAGAAGCAGAAAGCGAGCTCGCCGAAAAGACCGTATTATTTTTAAGCGAAGACCAGGCGCTTTCGAGCTACGAAGCAGTTTTAGCCGACGTCAGTGAGCGTTTAAATACCGCTGAAACCAATGCTGAATTAAAGCCTGTCCTAGACAAAATCGATGAAACCGCACAAGGCTTAGATTTATTAACCGAGCTGCTGGGCACGTTGGATGTTGCCGATGCCACCGTACGTACCCAAATTATCGATGATATATCGACCATTTATTCGAGCCTCAATCAAAGTAAAGCCAAGCTCAACCATAAGCGCAAAAACTTGGGTTCAGCCGAAGCCGTTGCGCAATTTGGCGCGCAGTTTAAGCTGTTTGGTCAGTCGATTGCCAATGCCTTGTCCATTGCCAATACACCTGAGAAATCAGATGAGCAAATGGCAAAATTGCTGGTGCAGTTAGAAGAATTAGAAAGCCAGTTTGCTGACCCAGAGACTAATGGTGGCGATCAGTTTTTAACAGACATTATTAGCAAACGTGAAGAGATTTACGAAACCTTTGAAAACCATAAGCAGCAACTGCTTGATACGCGTAATCGCAAAGCCCAAAATTTAGGTGATGGTGCGCTGCGGATGCTCGAGAGTATCAAAAAACGTACCCAAAGTACGGGTGTCACCGGCTTTAAAGAAGAAGAAGCGTTAAACACCTATTTTGCTTCAGATGGCTTGGTACAAAAAGTTCGTAACATCGCCAAAGAACTGCAAGCGATGGGCTTTAGCGTCAAGGCAGACGACATCGACGCGCGCCTAAAAGCCATCCAAATCGAAAGCTATAAGAGTCTCAAAGATAAATCTGACTTATTCGAAGATGGCGGTCAGATTATCAAGTTGGGCAAGCACCGCTTTTCGGTCAATACCCAGCCGTTAGACTTAACCTTGCTCAGTCGTCAACAGTCAGATGGTGCGCGCATTCTCAATTTGCACCTAACAGGCACCGACTATTATGAAGTGCTCAATAATGCTGAACTGAGTGCTTTACGCCCATATTGGGATATGAATATCGCCTCCGAGTCTGATACTGTCTACCGCGCAGAATATTTGGCGTATAGCATCATTGAGAGCGCCAAAAACAGCCAAGATGGTTTGACCGAAGCGCGCCTATATCAAGCGTACGACGAGACCGCCAGTACTATTAGTGCTAGCACGCTTGATAGCAACAGTGATATTTATAATGATAGCGCGCTGGCTAAACTGGTTAAGGCGTACGCCACTCCTCGTTATCAGCTCGGTTATGACAAAGGTATTCATGACCATGATGCCACGTTGTTATTGATGCAAATATTACCCACGCTGCGTGAAGCGGGTTTGCTGATATACACGCCGCAAGTTCGTGCATTGGCGCAGTTGTTTTATTGGCAGCTAAATCTAGTACAAGCGCTTGGTTTAGAGGTTTTGCATCAATTTGGCTATGACGCTTGGCTGGATGAATCAACGCTTACGCGCGTGGATAACTGGATGGATAGAGCCATCACCGCCGAGCAATTGCGCCGTAGCTTGGGCAGTGATACCGCCAAAGCATTACTGGTTGATGATATCACCCAAGTGATGCAATATTTTGTCGCCGCTTATAGTGACGACAGCGTTGGCGTTGATAACGGTGCTAGTAAGCAGGCAGAATCAAAGTCAGATTTAGACAATAGTGATATTCATAAAGAGACTGTTGTTAATAACGATACTATCTTTCAGCAAAGCTATGTCCAGCTTGCCAGTGAATATTTAGTCAACGTCATGGGTCAAGCCAATACGCCCAATGGCGATATAGAATGGCAAACCAGCCAACAAGCGCAGCAGTTATGCGAGCAATTGAGCCAAACTTTGAATAGCTCATCAGGCACCGCGCCAAATAGCGCAGGCTTTGAGCAACTACAGTCTTCAATCGGTAAGCTTGGCTTTCAGCCCAAATCTGCGTATGAGCTACTAGCAACATGGTTTCACGCCTTACTTGATAAGATTTACGCTGAGGATAGTAGCGAAATAGCTGGTGAGCAAGCTAATAATGAAGAAGGTGAGCTTAGTGAACAGCAGCTTGCTGAGCGTAAAGAAAAAGAAACTTTACGCAAACAACAGCTAGAAAGTGGTCGTCATTATGTGTCGGAAGCGATTGCTATCTTGCTTACCCAATTAAACGACAGCCAGCGTGAAGCGTTAATACAACGTTTGGTTGATGCAGGCGCCAGCTTTAATAAAGCGGCAAATGCAACCTCATCACCATTATCATTTGCATCAACCCCAGCATTAACCAGTAGCAATAACCCACTCAATCAAGTCGCCAGCTTTGAGCGCAGTACGGGTAAAGTATCGCTTGAAATACAAGTCAAGCATCTGTTGGGCGAGCATGAGCGTATCCAGCAGCAAACTCTAACCTTTGCCGTCGATGATTTCTTAAATCGTTTGCACCATCATGATACGCAGGTTATTCCTGCCTATCGACGCTATCTGGCTCTGCGCTCAGAAATTTTGCGCGATGCAAAAGAGGCGTTGCGACTTGATGAGTTTATGCCGCGTCCATTGTCATCATTTGTGCGCAACCGTCTGATTAATGAGAGCTATCTGCCATTAATCGGTGATAACCTTGCTAAGCAAATGGGTACGGTTGGCGAGGATAAGCGTACCGACTTGATGGGTATCCTGATGATGATATCGCCACCAGGTTACGGTAAAACCACCTTGATGGAATACGTCGCCAACCGTTTGGGGCTAATCTTTATGAAGATTAATTGTCCTTCACTCGGTCATGACGTTACCTCGTTAGACCCTGAAAAAGCGCCTAATGCCACCGCAAGAGAAGAGCTCAATAAAATTAACTTGGCCTTTGAGATGGGCAATAACGTCATGCTCTATCTCGATGATATTCAGCATACCCATGCTGAGTTTTTGCAAAAATTTATCTCACTCGGCGATGGCACACGCCGTATCGATGGCGTTTGGCAAGATAAAACCAAAACCTATGACATGCGTGGCAAAAAATTCTGCGTGGTCATGGCAGGTAACCCTTACACCGAAAGCGGTGAGGCCTTTAAAGTGCCTGATATGCTCGCCAACCGTGCCGATATCTATAACCTAGGCGATATTATGAGCGGCATGGAAGAGATATTCGCCCTCAGCTATATCGAAAACTCGCTAACCTCAAATGCCGTATTAGCACCACTTGCCAATCGCGACCTAGCAGATGTGCATCGCCTCATTAAAATGGCGAAAGCGGATAATGCAAACCTCGCCCAAGCACAAAGTAGCGAGCTAACCTATCCCTATAGCAGCTCGGAGATTAACGAGATTATGGCTATTTTGCGCCATATGTTTACCGTGCAAAAAGTCATTCTTGATGTTAACCAAGCCTATATTGCTTCTGCCTCGCAAGATGATAAATATCGTGTTGAACCGATATTTAAGCTGCAAGGCAGTTACCGCAATATGAACAAAATGACCGAAAAACTATCGGCGATTATGAATGACAGCGAGCTTAACCAGCTGATAGATGATCATTATTTGGGCGAGTCGCAACTCTTGACCACAGGCGCAGAAAGCAACCTGCTCAAACTTAGCGAGATGCGCGGGGCGCTGACCGAGCAAGAAGCACAGCGTTGGGCGCAAATCAAAGCTGACTTCTTACGCAACAAAGCCATGGGCGGAGAAGATGGCGACGTCGGTGCGCGTATCGTCGCTCAGTTAGTGGATTTAGCTAGCGGTTTTAACGCTATTAGTAGCCAGTTTGATAAATACCTCACCCAAAACAACCCTGAGGAAATTGCGCGCTTGCGAGAAGCGGGACAACAAGTGCAAATCGATGCGCAACTAGAGGCTCAATCAAAGGCACTAAAAATCCTCGCCGATAGCTTTATCACGGGTTTTGTAGATAACGCCAAAGTGGTTAGCGACAGCATCGACAATGGCTTTGAAAAAAGTATGAATCAGCTGATGCAAATTTATAAGCATGATCACAATGCTGAAAAGGCGGAAGGTGAGCAGCTCAAGCAAAGCCAAGAGATGCAAAAAGCGCTGATGGTGCAATTGGTCGATGCCGTCGAGCAGCTATCGCATAAGATGGCTGATAGTTTGTCTCATAGCTTAACGCAAAGCCTGCTTAAGAATGATGAGAATCAAACGCCAGCTATTGATGTGTCTGATATCACTGAGCAAACCACGCTAATGGCAAACGCGCTCAAAGAGGCACTTACGCCACTCAATATGCGCATGGATGAAAAGCTGGCAATCGATAGCAGTACCGATCAATCAGGTAAGCTGATCGTCAATAGCCTCAATCGACTGAATAAAATATTTGATGATTATGACTAGGGTGCTGGTAATAGAGGTAAACTATCGATGTATGAAATAAACCACTGAGAAAACTATGGCGCACAAGTAAAGCGAGTAGGGTGCGCCCCGCGCACCGATTTGTATAAAATAACAGGAACATCATGGCGCATAAAAAGAAAAATGTCCGCAAAAAAGAATGTCCCGTCTGCAAACGTGAGTTTAGCTGGACTAAAAAGTTGGATAAAAACTGGGAGAGCATGGTCTATTGCTCCGACCAATGTCGCCGTGTGAAAAAGTATGAAGGGTTGGTGGATCATCAAAAAGAAGATAAATAGGCGTTAATAGTTAACTAAAGATATATGACAACAAGGTAGGGTGCGCCCCGCGCACCATTTTGAAAAAGTTGTAGGCGGATTTTTAACCCAGCAATTCATACTACAAAGTGACGTACGGAAGCTCATGGCACATAAAAAAGTAAACTTACCGCAAAAGACCTGCCCCGTCTGCCAACGCCCGTTTACGTGGCGCAAGAAGTGGGAGAAAGACTGGGAGCAGGTGATTTATTGTTCGGAGAAGTGTCGGCGGGGGAAGGGTAAAGTACATTGAGCTCAAGCTAGGACAATAGAGAATTTCCATGTTTGCTAACCGAATGCTAATAAAGGATGAAGCTAGAGATGGTGGATGGAGCTGTCACAGTTAATATAGTTAAAAATATTCGACCCAAAAAGAATAAGAATAATGAAAAAGTATAAACAAAAAAAGCGTCAAAAGCGTCATAATAAAAACCAGAGACAAGCCGTGAACCATTCTCAAGGAAACACTACAAGACACTCAAAGAAAAGAGAGTATGAGACCATACAGTTTGCTAATCATACACAATCTGTTGAAAAGGGTTGGGTTTATGAAACAGATTTTTCTTATGCCCGATCTGGTTTAATACGTATTGTCACTATAGTTGCTTCTATTTTAATAATTGGTAGCTTTCCGTTTGCGCTTTACTTAATATTTACTGTCGAAAGCTTCATACCCATACTAATCATTTTAGGGTGGTGTATCAGAAAGTATGCTGAGGAGATAAAAGGAGGGTGACAGCCAAAGCAAGATGATATATTTGAGGTTATGAAGACACAAATAGATATCAGTTGCCCCGACTGTCACAGTCCCAGTTTAAAGAAAAACGGCATAAAAAGCTATGGTAAGCAAAACTACCAGTGTAAGGACTGCAAACGTCAATTCATTGGTGACCATGCCTTAACTTATAAGGGCTGCCATTCTCAAATAGAAGACAAGATACGGCTAATGACGGTTCATGGTTGCGGCGTTAGAGACATAGCCGTTATAGCCAAGGTTAGTATAGGTAAAGTGCTCAATACTATAGGCTCATCCGTATATAAGATTACGCCTAAGAAGCGCTACTATGAACGCTTAGAGGTTGATGAGTTCTGGACTTACGT
>NZ_RRYX01000210.1:0-1751 GCF_014861375.1 Psychrobacter sp. FME5
TTCTTCTTTGCCGATGCTTATGCGTCATGGCAGCGAGGAACCAACGAGAATACCAACGGCTTAATCAGAGAGTTCTTGCCTAAGGGTTGTGACTTTAGACAAGTCTCTGATAATGAGATACAGGACATTGAGAATAAACTAAACAACAGACCAAGAAAACGCTTAGGGTTTAAAACGCCCAATCAGGTGTTCTATAATATAATTTAGCGTTGCACTTGGTGTGTTAATCTAAGATTAATTTTAATCTGCATCAAATATCATATCCGATTCAATTTGATTTAAAAAACAAAACATACACCTACTTTTAGGGGGTTTTTGTAGCCTATCGCGCGCTTGTAAGCATTAAGAACAACATAATGCTCGTAGTATGCTGCTATAAATTTGTCTGTTTTATCTGAAATTAATATAACAAGGAGCAGTTATGAAAATAGGTATCCCAAAGGAAACAAAGAATAACGAAAACCGCGTTGGTCTAACCCCAAACGGTGTCAGTGCGTTGATCGATGACGGTCATGAAGTCCTCGTCGAAACAGGTGCGGGCATGGGTTCACAGTTTACTGACGATGACTATAAAGAAGTGGGTGCAACCATTGTCGATAACGCTGCTAAAGCATGGGATGTCGAATTGGTTATTAAAGTAAAAGAACCACAGACTGACGAATATCAATATTTAACAGACGGTTTAATGTTATTTACCTATTTGCATTTGGCCAATGAGCCTGAGCTTGCCAAAGTATTGATTGATAACAAAATAACCGCCATCGGTTATGAAACCGTACAGCTGGCGGATAACTCGCTGCCACTGCTGACTCCGATGAGTGAAATCGCTGGACGCATGAGTACACAGATAGGCGCGCAGTTTTTGCAGTCTTTTTATGGTGGCAAGGGCATGTTGCTTGGTGGCGTACCAGGAGTAAAAAAGGGTAGGGTCACCATTATCGGCGGCGGCGTATCAGGGACTGAAGCGGCAAAAATCGCCGTTGGTCTCCATGCTAGCGTCACTATTTTAGATCTGGATCCCAAACGCCTAAAACAGTTATCTGAGATGTTTGGTAATAACGTGCAGACTCTCATATCCAACAAAGTCAACATTGCCGAGAGCGTAAGAGACAGTGACTTGGTCATTGGTGCGGTATTGATTCCAGGTGCAGCGACGCCGAAGCTGGTCACTGAAGAGATGATTCAAGAGATGAATGATGGTGGCGTGGTTATCGATATCGCGATTGATCAGGGCGGTTTATTTGAGACGACAGATCGAATCACCACTCATGATAAGCCAACTTATACCAAGCATGGTGTTATTCATTATGCCGTGGCCAATATTCCAGGAGCTGTACCGCGCACCTCAACCATCGCCTTGTCTAATGTCACCCTGCCGTATATACAAGCCCTTGCCAAAAAAGGCTTTAAAGATGCCTGTAATAGCAACGCCGCGTTAGCAAAAGGCGTGAATACCACGCAAGGCCATATGACCTATAAAGCCGTGGCAGAAGCGCTGGATTATAAATATAAGCAGCTGGACTCTTTGGTGGGCTAGGGTGGGCTGGTTTTATTAAAGCATCGCTAATCTTTTATTGAAAACACCCAAAAACCTGCCAGTCAATGATTGGCAGGTTTTTACTTTATAAGTCGGTTTTTGATATATTTGGTGTAATAGACATATTTCAGAATAATATCTTTTTAGAGGTTTTTTGATTAGGGGCTGTATAGAATTGGGAGATAGTTGAAAAAAATAAGCAACGCCTTACACT
>NZ_RRYX01000211.1:0-1718 GCF_014861375.1 Psychrobacter sp. FME5
CGATCTAAGTATAGCTTATTCTGAAATATCTATGCTAATTGATGACACGCCCTAGTAAATAGATACTTTAGCATTATTAATATTTTAGGCTCAGCAGAGACAACGCTGTATTTTCTAATAATGTTAATTGTAACGTTATTCTCTTTTTTAAATAAATCTTATAGCAAAATCATGTTTGTATTCAATATCATTATGTCATTAGTAGTGCTAGTTAGCTTTTTATACGTGATTGAAGCAACAGTCTCATTTATGCTTTATAAGGATATTTTCTTATCTTATTATTGATTCTTAGATTGAAAGATGAAGTGCATTCCGTCAACATTATAAATTTAGATAATTATAATTTATCAAAAAATTTAAACCAAAAAAAGGACGCCTCTCAGCGTCCTTTTTTTCTACTTATAAAGTAAATCAAATACTTAGAAGTTAAAGATTACTCTTCAACACCAGCATCTTGACCTTTATATTTAGCGTTTGCGTAGTCCCAGTTTACTAGCTTGTCTAGGAAGGTGTCGACGTAATCAGGACGACGGTTGCGATAATCGATATAGTAAGCATGTTCCCATACGTCACAAGTCAATACCGCGACTTGGTCGTGTGCTAATGGGTTATCAGCGTTACCAGTTTTCGCGATTGATAGTTTGCCACCGACTTTATCAGCAACTAGCCATGCCCAACCTGAACCAAACTGTGAAGTCGCTGCGTTTTTGAACTCTTCACGGAACTTATCATAGCTACCGAAATCTTCTTCGATTTTAGCTTTCAAGTCACCAGTAGGTTCGCCGCCGCCGTTTTCTGGCGTCATGCAGTTCCAATAGAAAGTGTGATTCCATACTTGGGCTGCTTGGTTAAACATCGTTTTTTTGTTGTCATCTTTCGACGCTGCAACGATGATTTCTGGCAATGTTTTGTCTTCTAGACCAGAACCAGGTAGCAAGTCATTTAGCTTGTTTACATAAGCGGCATGATGCTTGTCATGATGGTATTCTAGCGTCTCAGCACTGATATGTGGCTCAAGCGCGTCTTTTGCATATGGTAGGTCTGGTAAAGTAATATTTGACATAGTTATTTTATCCTTGCTGGTTTAGCCATTAGTATTAGGTATAGCGTAAAAGCAATGCTATAAATTATTGGACTAAATTGGCTTAGTTTATTGTTAGTTAAATCTGTGACTCAATATGCTTAACATATTGCTGTAAACCTAAAAAAGTACTAAATTATAAAACCATCTTAAGCAGGCAAAACTCAATCGTTGTCATACCGTTAAACACCAAGTTACTGACTTAAAAGTCGTTATTGGCATTTAAAAGTATTGTTAACTTTAAGTTCACAAGCTATAAGATATAATTCACTGTAACTTGCCGCTTATTATAGCAACAGTGACGACAAATATCAGTTACCAAATGTTATGAATCGCCGTTTACTTATGCTAATTGGTAATTTAGCCAGTGACAGCATAGAATATGCAGACGCAATCAAGGCAAGCGCCATTAAGATAGCTTGTAAGAACCCTGCCAAAATGTCGCTATGCTGCCTATCACTATTAAAACATAGTTAAAACACCCCACTCTCAACATCAAAAGTGATTGAAAAAAGAAGAGCATCTCACTAATCTATTGTTTTCGACCAAGAATACAACGGAGTCATGAGATGCCCATAGACGAATTTATCATCAATATCTATTTAATGGTAGAGCAATATTACAAAATAGTCGTCAC
>NZ_RRYX01000212.1:0-1687 GCF_014861375.1 Psychrobacter sp. FME5
TTCTTCTTTGCCGATGCTTATGCGTCATGGCAGCGAGGAACCAACGAGAATACTAACGGCTTAATCAGAGAGTTCTTGCCTAAGGGTTGTGACTTTAGACAAGTCTCTGATAATGAGATACAGGACATTGAGAATAAACTAAACAACAGACCAAGAAAACGATTAGGGTTTAAAACGCCTATGCAGGCGTTCTATAATATAATTTAGCGTTGCACTTGGTGTGTTAATCTAAGTAATAATTGCTACACCAACTGGCAAAACTTGAGATTCCTGTTACACAAAGTTCTCAAAGTAACCGGACAGCGCCGACATGAATATTAAGTGGCTTAACGTTCATGTAAAGGTATTACAAAATATGTCAATATGATGACCTAACCCGTCGTTTAACTCAATGGCTATTATATAGATTATTACTACAGTTTGTTGTGTTTTGTGAGTTGACGTATCTAGTATTGCTTTTATAGCTAAAGCCTTAAACATTCTGGCAGTTCACATAAATATGGTTATATATAAGACCAACCCTTGTCTAAGCTTGAGATTATGCTAAATTAGAGCTAATGGTAAATTTGTTGTAAGACTTCGTATTTATCACTATTGGTCTTATTTATTAAAGCGTTGTAACGTTGTGGTGTTCTCTGTTTTATTCTTTTTACTACTATTGAGCTATTTATATGCCTAAAGTATCGTCGATTACCCGTGTGTTAGAGATTATCGAAGCGGTGTCCTATGCTGCCAAGCCCCTCTCTCCACTTGAGCTGTCTCAAGCGCTCGATATTCCGAAGCCAACCATTCATCGATTGATTCAAAACCTAGTCGACGACGGGTTTGTGACCGTCGATATTGGTGGTGGTATCATTCCTGGAAAGCGCGTGCGCAATCTGAGTGTCGAGCTTTGGCAGCAGCGACTGTTCTTTAATGAGCGGCAAATGATTCTGCAAAATCTGGTCGATGAGATCAAAGAAACTTGCGGCATTGGGGTGCCTTATCAGATGAGTATGATTTATACCAATCGAGCAAAAACGACGCTGCCCATTCAGATTTACCTGCCAGTAGGTGCGAAATCACCGATGTGGTGTACCGCGACAGGTAAGCTTTACTTAAGCCAGTTATCTGCTGCCAGCCGCGCTAAGATACTGCAGGGCTTGCCATTAGACAAATTCACCAAAAACACCATTACCGATATTGATGCGCTAAATGCAGAGCTGGATCGTATCGCAGCCACTGGCGTCGGAATCGACAATGAAGAGTTTATCTCTGAAATGGTCGCCGTATCGGTTCCGATATTGGACAAAAAATCACGCTATCTGGCTTCATTGTATATTCATGCGCCAACCATTCGCGTGTCTTTGGATGACCTTTTGACCCACGTGCCACGTTTACAAAAAGCGGCGCAAGACATCCAATCACTGGTTTACGATCTACAAAGCTAAATTCAAACGTGTTATATAGTCGATTCACTATTAAAAGGAAAGTTTATCCCCGTCGCACGCTATCTGGGCAACCTAAAAAAGGTCTTCGCTACAATAATAGCGAAGACCTTTTTTTATGCTTCTTCCGTCACTCTAAGATATAGTCAGTGAGAAGTAATATCGCTACATCACGTACTGCAGGTAGCGTTTTTAAAGTATTTTAACTAGGGGCTGTATAGAATTGGGAGATAGTTGAAAAAAATAAGCAACGCCTTACA
>NZ_RRYX01000213.1:0-1669 GCF_014861375.1 Psychrobacter sp. FME5
ACTTTGATGCTAGCGCATCTAGGTCTTTTTTTCACCTCGCATTTGGTATTGCACTTCATGTGTTAATCTAAGAATTAAAAAAGGCCCAGTTTCTACAGAAGTGGTTATCGATGTCAATGGGTCGGAAATTGTCTCTAGCATCACCACAGGATCGGCTGAAAGCTTAAACCTGAATGTTGGAGATGAGGCAGTCGCCATCATCAAAGCAAGTAGCATCATGGTTGGTAAAGAGTAATTATAAGCATATAAATTATAAGCGTTTTATAAACAAATAAAAAAGCACTCAAGTTTAATCTTGGGTGCTTTTTTTGAATAATTTTTCAGCTTTATGCTAAGTTTAAATGCTAAAAGTTAGGTGCTTCATTGACTAAATTGCTTTTGACACAGCTCCATAAAGGCGCGCCCATATTGGCGGATTTCTGCGTCATCACGGACTGCCATCCAACTGGTAAAGCGGCCGAAGTGCTCGATTGGGATAGCCGTCAAGTTTTGATAATGACTGGGTTCAAACGCCATCTCCGCGATGATGCCAATACCCAAGCCAAGCCCCACATAAGTGCTAATCACATCCGCATCAAGCGCTGCTAGTACAATATCTGGCTCCAAGCCTGCCTCTTCAAAGGTTTTGTCAATCGCACCGCGTCCAGTGAAACCACCGTGATAGGTCACGATGGGG
The DNA here is from genome assembly GCF_014861375.1 of Psychrobacter sp. FME5. Lineage (NCBI taxonomy): Bacteria > Pseudomonadati > Pseudomonadota > Gammaproteobacteria > Moraxellales > Moraxellaceae > Psychrobacter > Psychrobacter sp. FME5. The sequence goes on from NZ_RRYX01000213.1 coordinate 677, forward strand.
TAGCTGGCAAGGGTTGGTAGATCGATAGATTCTAGCCCTGCAAGCTCATGGTCGCTTGGTACGATGACGCGATGCGTCCAATCATAATAACGATAGCAACGCAGATAATTATTGTGTAGCAAAGACTCCGTGGCAATGCCAATATCGGCTTGGCCGCGTATCACCATTTGCGCGATAGTCTCAGGATCTGCCTGTTGCAAAATCAAATTAACCTTAGGGAAACGTTCTTTGAATGCCTTGACCACTTGCGGCAACACGTAACGCGCTTGCGTGTGAGTCGTGGCAATGGTCAGTGTACCGATATTAGGATTATTAAAATCAAGGCTAAGGTTTTCAATGGTACGGATTTCTGCAAAAATGGATTCAATATGGGGCATGAGTGCGGTGCCCATTGTCGTCAGTCCAGTTAGGCGTTTGCCTTGGCGTACGAATACTTCGGTTTTAAGTTGGTTTTCAAGTGCTGCAATATGCTTTGATAGGCTTGATTGACTGGTATGCAGCACAGTAGCCGCTTGACTTAAGTTATAACCATTGATCACCGTATGCCATACTGTTTCCAACTGTTTGAGTTGGATTTGTAAATGCCGCTGATTGACCACTACGTCGATTGCCATAACTTAATCCTATTGTGTAAATATACAAACCCTGTCTGTATACATAAAATAAAAATGTACAAATATACAGTGAGCTGCCAGTGTAAATCATAGCTATTATTCTTGTATATAATAAATAGCTATGAATTTATAGTAATTTGGAATATAGAAAGTCTATTCTACGACTTTTAGAGAGAATAATATTCATTGGCACGCATAAATTTTAATTAAAGAGATAGTCAATAAGGTTTCAAAACAATTTAATATTAAAGAAGGTCTATGATACATCCTGTTACTAACTCGAAATACATAATTTGGCTTATAGGGGCTGTATAGAATTGGGAAATAGTTGAAAAAAATAAGCAACGCCTTACACTCTTGTTTACCACAACAAAGAGAA
>NZ_RRYX01000214.1:0-1665 GCF_014861375.1 Psychrobacter sp. FME5
ATTAACCATCTCAAACTCCCACCCTTGTTGTGACTGTCCAGCTGGGCTAGTCGGGGTTACTAAATGATTGTATTCCGCCATAAACGTAGGATTTCGAACAATACGCCCTAATTGCTTGTCGCTTAGCCCTTCAGTAGTGAACATATCCGCTGTATTTTCATCACGTTCAGGAGCTCTGAGAGCTTCTTTAGATGGTTTTTTAGTCTTAAACTTGAACACAAACCCAATAATTCTACGCCCCTCTTTTTGCTGCTCATAGGCAACCGTAACATCAGTATTTTCATTAATTTCTTTAACAGCAAAGTCTAAAACTCTCTTTTTAAAATTACTCATCGTATCGTATTGATCTTCTGCAACACCTAGACGACTTCGTAAATTTTTGAGCTTTATAACTGGTGTGACGCCAACTTTTTTCCACTGCATAAGTAGTTCAAAAAGTCGCAGGGCATAGGAGCTCTGTAAATCCACAATCTGTTTAATTTCATACTCTGTGTATTGAGTCTCAAGTCTCGTAATGAGCGGTATAATATCGTTGCTAAACATGATTTCTACGTACGCACCACCCTCACAATACGTTGCACGCTGCACAAATCGAGATTCATGATTTCTTGTCCGATTTTTTTCATCTTTATCAGCCCACAAAAATTCTGCTTGATAAAGACTTTTACAAGCTGATTTCAACGAGCTGTATGATGTGGTCTTGTCACACTCAAAATGTTTCTGATAGTCTGACGCTGTAATACGCAGCATACCGCCAGCCTTGATTATCGTACCTTGCTGTCTCGCCTCTATGATAGCTAACATGACGACACGCTGAGCTACCAAATTGATGTCATAGTACGCCTCATTTAGTGCGTTGGACTTCATTACAGGATCAGTATTTTTCATGCTGTAAGCTCACTTATATATTTAAATACAAACTATATACAAAAGTAATTATAAATACAATTAATTAATAAAAGTATTTAAAAGGTGGGTAAACGTATTCGAATGGGTGGGTAAACGTATTCGAATGGGTGGGTAAACGTATTCGAATGGGTGGGTAAACGTATTCGAATGGGCAATGAATCCCTTTTGTAGCAATGGATACAGCGTGTCTAAAAGCATTAAAAGCATTTAAAAACATTAAAAACCTTTTTAGTTATTAATGATTAAGAAAAGAAGAAAAAGACTACTAAAGAATTAATACAGTTTTACGGTAAAAATCATCTCATTTGCTAATCAAACGTATAACGCACTGGAAACAAGAAGAAAGATTTTACGGTCGTCTATATCGTCTAGGTGCTATAGAAACACTCTCATTGGCTGTATTTGACGTTTTAGGGCTATCGCCTATAATATCCCTAGCTAATTCGTTTAAATCGCTCTCAGCCTCAAATTTGGACGTTTTAGAGTGGTTTAGTTCTTCTGTTTCAGGGTCATTTATTAATTTAACGATATGTTTATGGGTTTGTGCGTTACCTGCATCACTAAAAAACGCTGTAGCAACTCTAATATCCTCTCTGAAATCCCCTGTCACTAGGCTATTTTCATTAGCAAAGTGCTCTAAAATTTCTTTTTGTCTATCCGTATAAGATGATGACTCATTTCTACGACTGGAGAGTAGTAGGGCTGTTTTCATGGTTAGTCTGTCAACCTCACCAATAACTCCGTTAATTCTTGGTT
>NZ_RRYX01000215.1:0-1658 GCF_014861375.1 Psychrobacter sp. FME5
ACCCCCTATGGCAGGATAGTTGTCACCCCTAAAGAATAATCCAAATGGGGGTAATGAGGATCAATCATGCCACGTTATAGTGAAGAGCGTAAACAGATCATACTCAGCAAACTGCTACCACCGCTGAGCCTAACCGTTGCCCAAGTTTCAAGAGATGAAGGCATCGGACTACAGACCCTGTATAATTGGCGTGCCCAAGCCCGACAAAAAGGCCACCCTATGCCTGGACACAATAAAACCCCCGATGACTGGACAAGTGAAACCAAACTTGCCACCATCATAGAGACTGCCGCCCTAAGCGAAGCTGAGCTTAGCGAATACTGCCGCAGCAAAGGTCTCTACGTTGAGCAAATCAAAGCTTGGCGCGCGGACGCCCTCAAAGGCTTTAGCAGCAGCAAACAACAAAGCCTTAAAGACAAACGTCAACAACAAACCGATCGCAAACAGATCAAACAACTCACCCGAGAGCTTGCCCGAAAGGAGAAGGCCCTAGCTGAAACTGCCGCCTTGTTGGTACTCAGAAAAAAGTTGGAAGCGTTTTGGGAGGAGCACGAGGACGACTGACCTTGCTCCCTAAGCGCAAGCAATACATAGACTGGATACAAGAGGCCAATCGATCAGGTGCCAGAGTTACTCTTGCCTGTATTGAGGTTGGCATCGGCATCCGCACCTATCGGCGCTGGTACCGCGCAGGTCAGCTCTCTCATGACAAGCGCCCCGATGCCGTACGGTCAGCACCCAAGAACAAACTGACAGAAGCTGAACAAGCCGCGATTATTGCTGTGTGTAATCAGCCCCGCTTTGCCAGTTTGCCGCCGACCCAAATTGTACCGACTCTGCTGGATGAGGGGGTATATTATGCCTCTGAATCCACCTTCTATCGAGTGCTAAAGCAGCATAGCCAACTCAACCATCGTGGTCGTGCGCTAGCCCCTAAGCCCTCAAGCGCCCCGCAAACCTTTACCGCCACTGCTGCCTGCCAAGTGTTCTGCTGGGACATCACCTATTTGCCAAGTCCAGTTCGTGGTCAGTTCTATTATTTGTATATGATAGAGGATGTCTATAGTCGTAAGATTGTCGGCTGGGAGGTCTACGACTGTGAGTCAGGAGCATTGGCCGCTAAGCTGCTTGAGCGGACTTTGATCAGTGAGCAATGCTTGCACACCGGTGTGGTACTACATTCAGACAATGGTGCACCGATGAAAGCACAAACCATGCGTATGAAGGCTTATGAGCTTGGGGTTGTGAGCTCATACAGCAGACCGCGTGTCAGTAATGACAATCCCTTTGCAGAATCGCTGTTTAAAACCTGCAAGTATCGCCCTAATTGGCCAACCGAAGGCTTTAAAAGCGTTGAGGCGGCAAGAACATGGGTGCTGACATTCACACGTTGGTACAATGATGAGCACAAGCACAGTCAGCTTAACTTTGTGACGCCCAATCAGCGCCATACGGGCGAGGATAAGGAAATACTGGCCAAACGTCATGAGACGATGCAGCGTGCTAAAGCCCAAAACCCGATACGCTGGGGTAGTCAAGAGGTGAGGAACTGTAAGCCTGTGGGTCCGACAACACTAAACCCTGTAAAAGAGCAACAACAGGATCAATTACGAGCCGCTTAATTTAGTTTATGGTGACAACTAGCTTGAAAAACTCCG
>NZ_RRYX01000216.1:0-1647 GCF_014861375.1 Psychrobacter sp. FME5
TAGGCTTAGATGTGTATAGTTCATGGTTGCAATCTCACTTTGGTCGGTGGATAAAAACTTTGATGCTAGCGCATCTAGGTCTTTTTTTCACCTCACATTTGGTATTGCACTTCATGTGTTAATCTAAGATATAAAGCAGAAACTGAATGAACTGATTTAAGCGTTTAAAGTCTGACTGTGGTTATTTGGCAATTTCTTGATAAGTGCCTTTACTGTCAAAGCGACCGTTTAACGCTAAATCTTTTCTATCCGATACTTTGCCTAGGTGACAATACCAGTATTTTTTTGGTACGTTTTTATCAGCTTTAATATAACGAAGAATGATGTACTTAACATAACCTAGCAGAATAAAGCGCTACCAAGCGCCTTCTCATGCTACTTAACAGTATCTTAACGTTTTACGAAATAATCAGGAGTAATATTGGGGTTTGCTTATTCTCCTGTTAGTGGATTATAAGCAGTTACACGCTTTTTATGAAAGGCTCAAAAAACTATGATTGTCACACGTTATTTATTTTCTAGCTATAGAGATGATTGGTACGTCTGTTTAACCTAATGCGGCTCCAACCAATTTATTTCGTGCTTTACCAGCATTCCTGCAGTTTTCCTTAAGCGCGCCCTCAACTGTATACCCTTTATCGCGTTCTGCTTTGCATTTATCCTTTATTTTTTTGATTTCACTTGGATTGTCAATGTAATGCTGAGTGCTTAGAACTTTCTTTCCCTCTTCACCACAAGCAGCCAAGGATAATACTGAAATAACAGCAATACCTATAAGGTTTAAGTTTTTCATATTAACGTCCTGTTTATCGGGATATCTATTCAAAATAGATGATAGTAGCAATTACTTCAGGATTATATCAACTAATTTTATGTTTTAGGAGATAAGTCCATTTTTTGGTGGTGTTCTAAAAAATATGCTGACATCAGACGTATCCATAATTGATATAAAAAAATACCAAATCAAACACTGTTGAGTGATTGTCGAGCTTTTTAGAGAAGCAACAAGTCTTTCGAACGGCTCGACGTAATCGATATCTAAGGCGGCAATTATTGCCTTCTATACCTACAGTATATTGTTTTCCAATTCATTTATGATCTGATTTAAAGTCAGTTATGAAGCTGTTCCAATTGTCCATACTAATAGAGCTATAGCTCACTTTAAGCGGTCCCAGGTGGGAACGTAGCTTTCTGGCTGTACGCAAGTCACGTTTGCCCCAAACATAAGCAACTATCTCGTTTGTAGCGCGGTCATAAGCCTAAATAAGCCAGACTTTACGCTTCTTTCGATACACATAAGTCCAGAACTCATCAACCTCTAAGCGTTAATAGTAGTACTTTTTAGGCGCAATCTTATAAATGGATGAGCCTATAGTGCTGAGCACTTTACCAGTACTAACTGAGGCTATAACAGCAATATCTCTAACACCACGACCTCTAACCGTCATTAGCCGTATGCTGCCTTCTATTTTAGAATAACAGCCATGATAGGGTAAGGCATGGTCACCAATGAATTGTCGTTTGCAGTCCTTACATTGGTAGTTCTGCTTACCATAGCTTTTTATACCATTGATCGAAAGACTGGGACAGTTGGGGCAATTGATCTGTATTTGTGTCTTCATAACCTCAAATATATCATCTTGCTTT
>NZ_RRYX01000217.1:0-1641 GCF_014861375.1 Psychrobacter sp. FME5
TCAATTACGAGCCGCTTAATTTAGTTTATGGTGACAACTAGCTTGAAAAACTCCGCTACTTTGAACCGCCCCTACTATATCGGAGGCAATTTTTTCGAATCAGAATATATGATTAAAATCTATAAGATTAATCATTATATATCTGATCGCATTATGTCTATAAAAAGGCAAATAAAAAAATTAAAATACCTCAGCTATCATCCTTGCTTTAATACTCGATAAACCGTAGCCACCCCAACACCAACTGCCTTAGCGATCTCCTCTTTTGTCATATTTTTTTGACTGTCTAATTCTCTGATACGATTGTGTTTCGTTGTATTAGGCTTCTTACCAGTGGGCTTATAGCCACTGTTAGCCAATCCCTGCTTGATACGCTCTCTACGCTTGTCGTTATCAAGCTTTGCCATCGTCGCTAATAAATCGATCAGCATATCGTTAATTACTCTTAGAATGTCGCCTGTCATACCTTCGCTAACCGTATGCGTGGTTGGCAAATCAGCCACCACTAATCGTAACCCCTTGTCTTTGATACGCTGCTTTAGAATCGCAAAATCATCTTGAGATAATCTGCTTAATCTATCCACGCTTTCAACCAACAGAATATCGCCTTGATCAGCGTCCTTTAATAGCTTAGCTAAGGCTGGTCTATTGAGCTTCGTACCACTAAAATGCTCAACGTAATCAATATAGTTATCATCATAACTTGTACTGAAAGCCACCAAATCAGCTAATGCTCTGGTAGCGTCTTGATCCTTAGTGCTGGCTCTCACATAAATACGAACGGTCATAACGCCACCTCTATTACTTAGACTTAATAATTAATGTTCATTGATAATAGCAAGATATTACTATCATTTAATTTTAGAAACAAGTCTAATGATAGATAGGCTATCGTTTAGAGGGTTTATATTTTAAGTATAGGCTAATGATAGAAAAAAAGCACAGCAACCAGTCCTATAATTCAAAAGTATGTTACAGATGGTTCCATGTTAACAGTCTGCTTTAAGTAGTCTGTTAATACGTTTGAGGGGTGAAATAGCTTGTTCCCTTGGGGTATACTAATAAGGTGTTAAAAGGAGCTAAAAATGAAACTCGCAGAAGCCCTACTTATTCGTAGCGATATGCAAAAAAAACTTGCTCAAATTAAAGGACGTATTCGTAGTAATGCTAAAGTTCAAGAAGGCGATACGCCAAATGAAGATCCAAGTCATCTAATAATTGAGGCTAGTCAAGTCATTACTGAGCTATCTACTTTGATTGAACGTATTCACCGTACCAATGCAGTTGCTAAGACGGATAAAGGTCAATCAATGCTGACGCTATTGGTTGAACGCGAGGCGTTGGAGATGCGCCACAAACTATTAATTGAAGCAATTGAAGCGACCGACACTGAGGCAGATCGTTATAGTCATCGTGAAATTAAATGGAATATTATGGTCTCAGTAGCTGGGTTACAAAAGCAAGCCGATGACCTGGCGATGAAACTACGCAAAATTAATATTGTCATTCAAGCCAATAACTGGCAAATTAACCTTGTTGAATAAGATTTGTAGACTACTAAATTTATAATTCTCTATTCGGTGGTGTTCTAAAAAGTATGCTGGCATCAGACGTAGCCATAATTGATGTAAAAGAACACCA
>NZ_RRYX01000218.1:0-1606 GCF_014861375.1 Psychrobacter sp. FME5
TAGATTAGTGAGGTGCTCTTCTTTTTTCAATCACTTTCGAAGTTGAGAGTGGGGTAGCTTTGGCCTTCAATAACTTCACCATCGACTGGCACACGCTCGCCGGGACGAATCTCAACGATCGTTTCTGTGGTCACTTCTGCAATTGGTATTTCAGTCACTTGCCCATTGTGGTGAACACGCGCTGTTTTTGCTTGCATACCCACTAGATGTTGAATGGCTTGAGAGGTACGTCCTTTGGCTTTTGCCTCAAAATAACGCCCTAATAAAATTAAGCTTACAATCACAGCGGCCGCTTCGTAATAAACGTTCACAGTACCGTCAGGTAGAATCTGTGGAATAAATGTTGCGACTAGCGAAAAACTATAAGCCGCCAGTGTTCCAACCGCGACCAATGAGTTCATATCTGGAGTAAAACGCCATAATGCCGGAATGCCTTTTTGATAAAAACGTCTTCCCGGAAAGATAAGAACCAGCGTGGTCAAAACAAATTGAATCAGCCAGCTTTGTTGCGTGCCGATATTGTGCATGACCCACATATGAAAGGCTGGAATCATATGGGAACCCATTTCTAGAATAAAAACCGGCACGGCCAAAATCAAAGAGATGATTAAATCTCGTTTAAGTTGTTGCTGTTCCGTGGCTTTCTTGTCCTGTTGGTCACTTTGAACCTGCTCAACCAGCTTCGCCGTGTATCCCGCTTTTTTAACGGCTTGAATCAGATCGCTACTCTGTACTTGAGCGTTGCCTTGTACCCATGCTCGTTCGGTAGCAAGGTTGACGTTTGCTTGTTGTACGCCCTCAACCTTTTTTAAGGCTTTCTCTACCCTTCCAACGCAGGAAGCACAAGTCATACCCTCAATGGGCAATGTTTCATTGTAAAGATAAGACTTAGTATTTTTTGAGTTCATAACACCCTCTATCATTTTCAATCTATTATCAATAGCATATAGGTTGACACGATGGTAAGGTCAAGCGTGTTTTTTTAAAATGTGTTTGACCTTACCATGGTGAGAAGGATTAAGCTTGGTAATGAAATGAAAATTATTTGGAGACAGGTTATGAACCTATTGATTGAAAATATGAATTGTGGCGGCTGTGCCCGTGGTGTGACAGCAACTATTCACGATATCGACCCAAACGCTAAAGTTGATATTGATTTAGCCACCAAAGTGGTCAATATCAAAACCATCGCCAGTATTGATCCGATGACGGCTGCTTTAGCAAAAGATGGTTTCCCAGCAAAGGTGCAATGAATGGGATTAATAAATAAAAAAGCAAAATAAAACTAAAGATACGCTAAAAAATTAATAAGGCATTATATGAATAATAACTCATCCATACCAAGTAATAACATGCTTGACGTGATAGGCAATACTCATGTCGTTAAGCTTAATAAGATTCTGTCTCCTGAACATGCTGATGTATATGTAAAATTGGAATACTATAATCCAACTGGATCTTATAAAGATCGAATGGCTAAAACAATGATCGAAGAAGCTGAAAAGCGAGGTGCATTATCAGCGGATATGACGGTTGTAGAAGCAAGTGGTGGTATAGTCAAATGACTTCAAAAATGTTATAAAACAAATCAACTAAACGATTACCA
>NZ_RRYX01000219.1:0-1588 GCF_014861375.1 Psychrobacter sp. FME5
TGCCATAGCTTTTTTTGCCATTTTTCTTTAAACTGGGACTGTGACAGTCGGGGCAGCTGATATCTATTTGTGTCTTCATAACCTCAAATATATCATCTTGCTTTGGCTGTCACCCTCCTTTATTTCTTCAGCATACTTTCTGACACACCACCAAATATTTATTAAGACTTTACTTTATCTCGATAAGTATTTAGTCCTAAAAAAACCTGCAATTAATTGCAGGTTTTTTTGTGCGTGGCATTTGGTTGCCTGATTAATAAACCACTCACTTTATAACTAATATAGTTAAAATACTTTAAAAACGCTACGATACTGCGGGTATAGTTTTTTTGCAGCCTCTGTCTGCGTAGGCACAGCAAGCTAGAAAAAACGGTACCTGCAGTACGTGATGTAGCGATATTACTTCTCACTGACTATACCATTCATAAAAATTAGAGTAGCAAGGAAAACGAGTGCAAGTGCTACGCATTGTAGACTAAACGAGTTTGACACAGCTAATCGTACTTTTTAGGTTTGGTATAACCTGCTTTATAACGCCCCACTAAAAGTATCACAAGACTGTACGCTGCCACTCTCTAAACCACGCGTAAACCATTGCACACGCTGTTGACTGGTGCCATGGGTGAAGTTATCAGGCACCACTGCTCCACCACTCGCCTGTGCTAAGCGATCATCGCCAATTTGGCCTGCGGCATTAATAGCTTCATCGATATCACCCGCTTCCAAAAACTGTACGCGCTCCTGATTGCGCTGTGCCCAAACACCAGCAAAGCAATCTGCTTGTAGCTCTTGCAATACAGACAGTTTATTTGCTTGTGCCCGTGTCACTTGGCGGCTGGCTTCATTCACCTGCTGAGTAATGCCTAATAAGGTTTGTACATGATGACCAACTTCATGCGAGATAACATAAGCTTGGGCAAAATCGCCCGCTTTACCTTGGTTTTCGCTGTCCCCTGAGCCTTGTATATCACCAGAAATACCAAGGTTTTGACGCATTTCTACAAAAAATGAGGTATCTAAATAGACGGTCTGATCACCTGGACAATAAAAAGGACCGGTTGCCGCGCTAGCACTACCGCAAGCTGAGCTGACTTGGCCATTGAATAGTATAAGAGACGGCTCTTTATAGGTACTGCCCGCTTCATTAAACACCTGATGCCAAACTTCTTCGGTATCTGCCAATACGACTTTTACAAACTGCGTATCACGGTCGTCACTGGTTGCAGGCTCAGTAGAGGTGTTATTGCCACCACCCGCAACCACTTGACCGGTTTGCAAGGCGGTCATGGGGTTTACCCCAAATACCAACCATAAAATACCAGCAATAATAATACCGCCAATACCGCCGCCGATCATCTTACCGCCGCCACTGCTTGAGCGTACGTTAGAACTGCCACGCCTACCTTGCCATTTCATAATTTGGTGGTGTTCTAAAAAGTATGCTGGCATCAGACGTAGCCATAATTGATGTAAAAGAACACCAAATCAAACACTTTAAAATGATTATCAAGCTTTTTTGAGAAGCAACAAGTCTTTCTAACCGCTCGTCTTAATCGGTGTCTAAGGCGACAGTTATTACCCTCTATAC